>CAYRNE010000256.1:0-4710 GCA_964425245.1 uncultured Devosia sp. | reverse complement strand
GTGAAGACCGTCTGGGGCGGCGGGCTGTCGACCTACACGGTCGAGGCGAAGCTGATCGGGGAAAAGCTCGCCTTCGAGCCCGCGCCGGCGGAGTCCGGCAATCCGAAGGTGCTCGCCCCGGTGCAAGACGCCTTTTCGCGGAACGGCGGCCTCAAGGTGCTGCGCGGCAATCTCGGCAAATCGGTGATCAAGGTCTCTGCCGTCAAGCCGGAGAACCGCGTTGTCGAGGCGCCGGCCCGCGTCTTTCATTCGCAGCAGGGATTGCAGGACGCCTTCAAGGCCGGTGAGCTTAACGGCGATGTCGTCGCCGTGGTCCGCTTCCAGGGACCCCGCGCCGTCGGCATGCCGGAGCTGCACAAGCTCACCCCCGCGCTCGGCGTGCTGCAGGACCGCGGATTCAAGGTCGCGCTCCTGACCGACGGCCGTATGTCCGGCGCCTCGGGCAAGGTGCCCGCGGCGATCCACATGACGCCGGAGGCGGCCGACGGCGGCCCCATCTCCAAGATTCGCGACGGCGACATGATCCGGCTCGATGCGGAAGCAGGAACCCTGACGTTCCTCGGCGACGAGCGCGAGTTCCTTTCGCGGACGCCCGCAACGGAGGACCTCCGTCCCCAGCATCACGGCATGGGCCGCGAACTCTTCGCAGGTTTCCGCGCGCTGGTCGGTGCGGCGGACCAGGGCGCGAGCGTTTTCGATTAAGTCGGGCGGCCTCCTGCAGGAGGGGCGAGCTCGCAGGCAGTCCGGTGAGCGCAACGCTTCGGTGCTGGCGGCGCGGGCCGCCAGCCGCTAACCTCGTCTCATGGCGGGATTCGGCAGGGCGGGACGGCTCACGGCGCTAGGTGCGCTGGCCCTGGGCCTCGCCGCCTGCTCCTCGTTCGGCGGCCTCCCGCCTTCGGCGGGCAGCGGTTCGCCGCTCGACAGCATCGAGCTCGCCGCGGCACTGTTCGCGGTCGACATGCCTGCGTCGGTCGAACCCGGCGAGCACGGGCCGCGCGTCGTCTATGGCGATGAACTCGACGTGAGGCTCGTTCGCGCCGATGCCGAGGCGGTGATGGCGGCGCTGCCGCCCCCTGCCTCGGGCCGCTTCTACGCTGTCTATTCCTTCGCGGAAGCGGACCGGCAGGCCGTGCAGGGTGCTATGGGCCAACCCGGCGCGCGGGTGCTGGTCACACCCGGCCTCTGCCTCACGCCCGCGGCAGACAAGGGCCGCGACACCGTCGCGGTTTTCGCGGTGCTTCCCGGCCAGCCGCCGCTGGCCCTCGTCCCGCCCGAGACCCTGGCCTCGATAGAGGCCCGGACGGGTCAGCCGTTCCCGGCCTGCGCCGGTCACTCGGGCTGAAGAACGCGATCGGGCCGGCTTCCGGCTAGAAGCCGCCGCCGGTCTTGAAGCCGCCGTGCCGCCGCGTCCCCACCGAACCGGTGCGAGGCCGCGAGAATCCGCCGCCGCCGCCGCCGAACCCGCCGCGGCCCATACCCGGCAGCCGGCCCCAGCTGCCGCGAAGGCCGCCCCCGCGCTGCCCACCGCCCGCAAAGCTCGAGTCGGGCCACTGGAAGCCGCCTCCCCAGGGGCTGCTCGGACGGTCGTCGTCATCGTCGTGATCGTCGTCGTCATCGTTGCGGTAGCGGCGGCCGCTCTCGTGCCGCCACGGATCGTAACCTCGCGCCCAGTGCTGGCTGCGCCGCCACTGCTCCCAATAGGACGCGGCCGAAATGCCCCCGCGGAGGAAATCGGTCAGCAGGTCTCCGACCAGGTCGTCTTCGCGGAAGCTCGATTGCGGCCGGTCGAACCCCTGCTTCTTGAACTCGAACTGGATGTCTTCGAGCTCGCGGCGCCGGGCGGCCAGGGTCTTGAGGCGCGCCTTCTGGTCGCGCGTCTCCTCTTCTTCCTCGGCAATGCGGCTGCGCGCATCGTCGATCTGCTTGACGATGGCGTCGTCCTCCGGAGTGCGCGTCGCGCGCGCTTCGGCGAGCAGCGTCTGGAGGTCGGCGCGGGCCAGTCCCTCGGCGACGGCGCCAACGGCGCCGGCAAAAGCCGGGTCGTTCCCCTGCGCCAGTTCGTGCTGCTCCTTTGCCGCGGCGTCCCGGGCGTCCTCGAGTTCGAGCACTTCCGCATCGATTGCCGCCATGCGGGCGCGCGCTTTCTCGAGCGCCTCGCGTATGGGTTTTCCGCCTGCGGCATCGACTGCCGCCGTTTCCAGCGCCACCACCTCGGCGACTGCCGCCTCGGCTTTCTGCTGCTGCCGTTCGGCATGCTCGCGCAGCCGCAAGGGAATCTCGTTGAGCATCGCGAAGTTGGGTCGCGCTTCGGGATAGCCGACCAGCCCCGCGACCAGCCCGTCGAGATAGAGGACGAGGTTGTTGGCACGGTAGTTCTTCGTGCCGTAACTCCGCTCCCACAGGTACATGAACAGCGGATCGTCGCGATAGGGGCGGCCCTTCTGTTCCCGGTCCGCCTCGGCCTGCAGCGTCTTGCGCATGGCTTCCTCGGCGACCTGCACCTGCTCGTCGGCGGCGTTGCGCTTGGCCGCGTATTCGGGGCTCTTCGCGGTTTCGGCGGCAACCTTCTCGGCAATCGCCTGCAGCTCGCTTTCGCGCCGGGCCTCTTCCTCGATAAGAGCCGCGCGCTCGGCGGCAAGTCTGGCGATCTCGGCGTCATGTTCCCTGAGCCGCGCTTCCGCCTCGGTCACCGCGTTCTGGTGCTGGCGCAGCATCTCGCGCGCCCGTTCCTCGGCGGCGCCGAGTCGCCCCGTCAGATCGCCCTGCGTTCCGGGGTCGAGCCGCACTTTGGCCAACTGGCGGAACAGCTCGCTTTCAGTCTCGCGGATCTTGGCGATCATCTCGGCGCTGCGGGACAGGCGCTTGGCGATGTCGTCCTCTTCGCGCCGGATGTCGCGCAGCGCTTCCTCCAGCGAGCGCAGGGCTTCGGGTCCGGAGAGCGTCATGGCGCTACCACTGCGTCACCGCGCCGCCGAGAACGGGTACGGCATAGTCGACCTCGAGAAAGCCGTACTGCTTGATGCCGACGACGTTGCGCTGGATGATGCCGTCGTCGCGCTTGTCGGCTTCGACCGAGCGGTACACGGCCTCGGGCACGCGCACGCCCCAGATCGGAACGGTATCGGTATTGCCGGTCTCCTCGTTGAGGATGGGCAGGCTCAGCGTATTGCCGTCCGGGTCTATCGCCTCGACGACGATATAGTAGTTCGTCGCCTCGGTATTGATTTCGGGGAAGGTCCAGAACCCCGACTGGAGGCCCTGCCGGTTGACGACCCGCAGGCTGTATTCCTGCCGCAACCGGTCGCGCAGCGCCGTCATCCGCTCGATGATCTCGAGCGCCCCCTCGCGGTCGCCCTCGGCGGCAAGATCCTTGCCCCGCAGGCGTAGCTCCTCGGCCTCGTTCGCGGCCTGCTGAACCTTGGTCTCGGTGAAGATCGTCTCGTAGAGCGCATCCATCTCGGCCGGCAGCGTTTCGCTGAGCTCGATCCGTGCCGCCTCGATCTGGCTCTGCTGGAATGGCCGATAGGCGAGGAAGTACCCGCCGAAGCCGATGACGAGAATCAGGAGCGCGGCGGTCGCCGCCGGTCCCCAGGTCCGGCGCCCGACGTAGATATGGGCCAGCGTGCGGGCGAGACTCGGCGGCGGCGGCGTATAGACGAAGCGGCTCTGGTCCAGCGCCGCGACGCCTTCCTTCAGCACGTGGTCGGGCACTTCGATGCCCTGGTCGTGGTAGATCTGCCGGAGCTTCTCGATGAGATTGCGCTCGCGCGCCTCCGCGTTGAGCTCGCGCGTGACCAGATCCTGCCGATGGCGCAGCGTATCCACCACGTCCATCGCCAGCATCACGTCGTCGAGGGGCGCCGTGGTCTCCGGCGCCGGATTCGGCGACTTCACCTGGGGATCAGCCGTGCCGCTCACCTATGTTCCGCTACGCCTTCTTGGTCTCGAGGAGGAGCGCGTTGCCTTCCGCGGCGAGTCTGGCGAGGCGGCGCTTGCCGTCCTCCACCGCATCGCGGATCTCGGCGGAATTCTTCGTGGCCATGTCGCGCATCTCGTTGATGATGGTGCGCGATTTCTCCTGGAAGTTGACGACCGAGTCGACGAGCTTCTTGACGGCGTCGGCGCGGATCGTCGGGCCGTAGCCCGCCTTGACCGCGGCTTCGCCCACGCGGTCGCCGATCTCGCTGAGGGTTTCGAGGCTCTTGCTCATCCCTTCCTTCATCGCGTTCAGCGTCTCGGTCGATTCGTGCAGGCCGAACATGCCGGTGAAGGAAGCGGAGAGGGCCGTGAACACGGTCTCGTTCGTCGAAAAGAAGCTGATCGCCTGCTGATAGACACGCTCCTTAGCGCTCGTTGTCTGCATCAGGCGCGCCATGATCACCTCCGACGTCGAATAGGAGATCGTGAGGTTGTCGGAGAGGTCTTTGGCAATCTGGTAGCGGCGCTCCTCGTTCTGGAGGTCGCGCAGCCGCTCGTCGCGCGCCATTTCGAGCCGCGCCCGGTCCGCCGGCGTTCCTTCGCTGAAGGATTCGAGCGCTTCGGTCGCCTTCTGAAGGTCGGCCTTCCTCTGCTCGAGCTCGGCGGTCGCGGTCTCGAGCAGTTCGAGCGCCATGACTTCGGCCTGCTTCAGCGCGCCGCGGAAGTCGCGATAGGCCTCGAGGATGGTGTGCTCGCGGTCGACCTGGTTCTTGGTCTCTCTGGAGACGTCGA
>CAYRNE010000255.1:0-4771 GCA_964425245.1 uncultured Devosia sp. | reverse complement strand
CGCGTCGTCTACGACGTTACCAGCAAGCCCCCCGGCACCATCGAGTGGGAATGAGCGCGAACGCTGCCGAATGCGCTCAGCCGGGCGCGTAAGCGAGGCGAATGACGTCGTCGTCGACCTGTTCCGTTCCCACGAGGCGGAGCCGCGGGACCGGCTCGGCGAAAAAGCGGGTGCCCGCACCGAGGACCAGCGGGTGGAGGTAGATGTGGTATTCGTCGAGCAGCCCGAGGGCGGCGACGCTTGCCGCGAGTTTTGGGCCGCCGACCTCGATCTCGCCGTCGACCCGTGATCTGAGGTCGCGCAGAGCGGTCTCGAGGTCGCCGTCGATGAGTGTCGCGTTGGGTCCGACCGACCCCAGCGAGCGCGAGACCACCCATTTCGGACTCGCGCGCCAGGCGGCGGCATATTCGCGCTCGGCGTCGTTCCACCCCATGTCGTCGTCCCAAACACGCATGGTCTCGTAGAGCACCCGGCCGTAGAGACTGCCGGCCTGCGTTCGTGTCCGCTCGATGAAGTGGCGGAAAAGGACAGGGCCGGGCGGCGCGAACGACGGATGATCGTGATCGACGTATCCGTCCAATGACATGTTCATGCCGAAAATGAACTTCGCCATCGTCAGCTCCCTGGCCGGCATCAAGGTGGACCGCCTCGCACCACGCGACGTCAACCGATCGCTCATGTCGTGCCGAGCGGGGGCCGCACGGCCGTGGAGGGGGCAGTGTTCGCGCCGCAGTCTGCGGCTGAAAGCGCAGCCAGTCCAGCAGCTTCGGCTGCCACAATTAACCTTTACCGGAGGTTAATCTCGCGAAACCGGGGGGGTTCTGCGACTGTCCCGGCAGTTGGACCTCCCTGGGGATTTCCATGCCTTTCCGGATCGGCCTCGCGACGGTTCTGCTGGTCGTGGGCATAGCCTTCGCAAGCGTGCCGGGTTCCGCCGCGGACCTCGCCGGCACGATTGAACCGCCTGCCGCGACGCAAGCACCCGACGAGGAGCAGCTGCGCTCTTACGTTGCCCGCCGCGCCGTCGTCTATCAGATCCGCGCGTCCTTCGACGTGATCCGCCCGGACGAAATAGAACTGTTGCTGCTCGCCGACGCGCTCAACGCCGCCGGTCCCGGCTACGCGGCCGCCGAGGCCGAACTGGATCGCGACCTTCTGAGCGAAGGCAACTATCTTCTCGTTTCGCTGAAGTACCTGATCGCGGCGGATGGCGCGGCCTGGCCGTCGGACAGGCCGGCGTCGAGCTACGCAAATGACGCCCTCATTCGCATCGCTGCTCTCCAGGACGAACTGCGACGGGTCGTCGTGGAACAGGACGATCCGCTGCCGGTAATGCTCGAGGCCAACCTCATTCTCGCCCAGAGCGAGGGGCTTACCGAGCCCGTCGAGGGGCTGGACTTCTTTTCGGATCGCGACGCCATCGTCGAGCAGGTCATCGAGAAGCTCACCGCCGATACCTGACGCCAGCTCGGAAACGGGCCGTTCGCCCGCGCCAGGTCGACGCCAGTAACCGCAATTCTGTCGTGCGCCGGCCCTTGCCGATTGGGATGCGGCCTCCCATTGTCTCACCTTTCGTCGGGAAGGGTGGAATCGCATGTGGATCCTGGTTATCGGCCTCGTCATCTTCTTTGCGGTGCATTCCGTCCGGATGGTGGCGGGCGACTTTCGAGGCGCTCAGCTCGCCGCGAACGAGCGGCGCTGGAAAGGTATCTATTCGCTTCTTTCGCTGATCGGCTTCGCACTCATTGTCTGGGGCTGGATTGTCTTTCGCGCGGATGCGCCGGAGGTCTACGCGCCGCCGGATTGGGGACGGCACGCAGCCTGGGCATTTGTCCTCGTCGCGTTCGTCCTGCTGCCGACCGCGTACCAGCCGGCCGGATTTCTCAAGCGGTGGGTAAAGCACCCGATGCTGACGGCCGTGATCCTGTGGTCCATTGGCCACCTCCTGGCCAACGGCGACCTCGCCTCGGTGCTGACCTTCGGGTCGTTCCTCGTCTATTCGGTGGTGAACCGCATCGCGGTGAGCCCGCGCGGCGATCCGGCGCCGGAGGTTGTCACGTTGCGCAGTGATCTGATCGCGATCGCGATAGGGGCGGTCGCGTTTCTGATCTTTGGCTATTGGCTGCACGGCTGGCTGTTCGGTGTCCAACCCTTCGGCTGAGGCTGCTCGAGGGGCGCCGCGCGAGGTGCCGGCCCATACGCGCCGGCCCCTTGCGGCCTTGCGGCATAGCTCTGGTTATCCTTGCGCTCCGGACGGAATTCCGATGAAGATCAGCGGGTAGCTTCGTTACGTTGGAGTGGAAGATCATGCGCGCACGTAGCCGGCCGTTGCTCTTGGCCGCGTTCGGGCTGCCCGCGCTGTTCGCCGCCACCCCCGCCATGGCGCAGCAGGGAAGTCCGAGCGTCGACCTGACGCAGCATCCGGTTGGATATCTCATCCTGCTCATCTTCTTCATCGCCTATGCCTTCGTCGCGATCGAGAAGGCGATTCAGCTCCGGAAGTCGAAACCGGTCATGCTGGCCGCTGGTCTCATCTGGGGGCTTCTCGGCATCGTCTACACGCTTGAAGGCGAGGCTCCGGTGCTCGAGGAAGCGGCAAAGCACGTCATTCTCGATTACGGCGAACTGATGCTGTTCCTCGTCGTCGCCATCACCTACGTCAACGCGATGCAGGAGCGCCGCGTTTTCGATGCACTCCGAACCTTTCTCGTCAGCAGAAGACTCTCGTACCGCCAGCTTTTCTGGTTGGTGGGCGGCCTCGCCTTCGTCTTTGGTCCCATCATCGACAACCTGACGACTGCCCTCGTCATGGGCGCCGTAGTCATTGCCGTCGGCGTCGGCAACTACCGCTTTATCGTGATGGGATGCATCATCATCGTGATTGCCGCGAATGCCGGAGGTGTCTTCTCGCCCTTCGGGGACATCACGTCGCTGATGGTGTGGCAGAAGGGCAAGCTCAAGTTTCTCGAATTCTTCTACCTCTTCCTGCCGTCGCTTGTGAATTTCCTGGTTCCCGCGCTGCTGATGCACTTCGCCGTGCCAAAGGGCATGCCCGACCCTGGCGGCGAAGTGCGGCAGCTCAAGCCCGGCGGCAGGACCGTGATGTTTCTTTTCGCCTCGACCCTCGCCACCGCGGTGCTGTTCAAGAGCGCGCTCAGCCTGCCGCCGTCGCTCGGCATGATGCTTGGGCTGGGTTATCTGCAGATGTACAGCTACCTGCTGCAGCACATCGGACGGCGGACCAACAACCAGGACTTGCTGGCCTTCGATTCGCTGAGGGAGATGCGGCACGTCGAATGGGACACGCTGCTCTTCTTTTTCGGCATCATCTTCGCCGTGAGCGGACTGGGCGTTGCCGGTTATCTCGGGCACCTGTCGAGCTGGCTCTACGGGGACCTCGGCCCGACCTACGCGAATATCGCGATCGGTCTGCTCGGCGCCGCCTTCGACAACATTCCCTTGATGTTCGCGGTGCTGACGATGAATCCCGATATGTCGAACGGCCAATGGATGCTGGTCACCCTGAGCACCGGAGTCGGGGGAAGTCTCGTCTCGATCGGTTCAGCCGCGGGCGTCGTGCTGATGGGTATCGTGCGCAACCACTATACGTTCTTCAACCATCTGCGCTGGGCCTGGGCCATCGCGCTTGGATACATTGCCAGCATCCTCACCCATCTGTGGGTGAACTCGGCGCTGCTCTAGCGTGAGCGAAGGGAGGCGCCCGCCGCGGAAAGCGTCGGTGTTGTGGCGAAGCCCTGCCGCTAGGACTTGAGGCCTGCTCGCAACCAGGACGAGGAGACGCCGCCGATCGAGGTGCTGTCCACGGCTTCTGAGGCGATCTCGGCCACGGCCTCGGTGGCCTGCGGCACCTGGGGATCGGTCAGGATCGCGGCGGTCGTGCGGCTGCTCTCGACCCGGATCACGGTATTCTCCGGGCCTGCCTGCTTCACGAGATCGAACAGAGCCTCGGCGTTTTCGGGATGAAGCCGCACGCAGCCATGAGAGGCGACCCGGCCGAGGTTGCGCAGGTCCGTGGTTCCGTGGATGGCGTAGCCGCCATGGAAGAAGATCGAGAACGGCATTGGGGCATTGTCGTACTTCCGCGAGAAGTACTTCTTGTGCATGCGGATCGGCTGATAGCGGCCCGGCGGCGTCGAGTAACCGGCCCGGCCGGTCGAGACATCCCAGCGGTATTTCGTCATGCCGTCGACCCGCACGTGCATGGTCTGCATCTGGATGTCGACCACGACGAGGATGTTCTCGGCAAGGACGGGAGTGGCGAACAGGAAGACGGCCAGAGCCGGCAGAACGCGACGCAACATGATGCCCCTCAACCTCAGACGATGCGCCGCGAAGTGTAGACTGGCGCCGTTTCCGCAGTGTTAACAAGCTGTTCCAGGGATTTCCTGGATGTTGGCATCGGCGCGAGCGGGAAACGGCTCCTGTTCGTTGCGGTTGACTGTCACCCGGTTTGCATTCGCCGGGGCGCCTCACTATTGTGCGCGCCACTTTTGCACCCATCCCAGGCTCCTGATGTCCAACGAAACCATCTTCCGTGAGGTAGACGACGAACTGCGCGGCGACCGCATGCGCAAGCTCTGGAAGCGCTTCGGCCCTTACCTCATCGGCGCAGCGATTGCGGTGGTTCTGGTGGTCGCCGCGATCGAGGGATGGTCCTGGTTGCAAGCAACGTCCGGGGCGCGATCGTCCGATCAGTTCTATGCCGCCCTCGAACAGGCCGAGAATGGCGACGCCGCCGGTGCGCAGCAGG
>CAYRNE010000254.1:0-4783 GCA_964425245.1 uncultured Devosia sp. | reverse complement strand
CTAGCCGGCCCGGGCCCTCGCTGGTGGCTCGGGAGTCGCATTCTTCGCGCTTTGGCCGTTATAGTGCGCCGCAAGGCATGCCGGTCCGCATCCGGGCCGGCCGTGCGAGCGTTACCGCGACAGCGGAGGAGACAGCCATGAACACGGCCAATCTGCAGCTCGAGGGCCTCTACATGGCCATGGCCGCGCTCGTCGAGGTGCTGAAGGACAAGGGTCTCGTCACCGGTGACGAAATCGACGCTGCCCTCGCGCACGCCGAACGATCGGCGCTCGAGGGCCGGGATGACGACCTTTCGCCCGCCAATCTCGACGCCATCGCCTTTCCGTTGCGGCTCCTGCGTCTCGCCAACGCCACCTCCTTCGCCGGCCATCCGCTGCCGTTTCAGGAACTCACCCGCCGTGTCGGCGAAGCGCGCGACCGCCGGGCCGCGCTCAGCGAGGACGAAATCCTGAAGCTCGCGACGATCCTCGAACACGAACGCGACGCCTGAGCCCGCACCGTCTCGCCGGATGCCTGCAACTCGCCTCGCATCCGTCGCGTTCCTCCCTCCAACCGGGCACTCCTCCCGCCCGGAGGAAGGACGAACATCATGCGCAAGAAGGAGCTGGAAAGGCTGCTTGAAAAGGCGGTTGCCGATGCCCTCGGGCTCGAGCTGAAGCCGGCCGCTCCCGGCGACAGCCGGTCCGCCACACAGGGCCAGCGCGGCGAACAGCCCGTGTCCGGCGAGCGCCCGCAGGTCGCCGCCTGAAGAAGGCCCCTCGGGCCAGGTTGTTCGCGCACGGCCGCGAAGTCGCAATGACATGCCTGCCTCGCGGCGGATTTCCCGCCTGAAGGTTCCCCCGGCGGCACTCCGACGGGGGTCAGGCGTGGTTTCGGAGGCCCCTGGACTCCAAACCACCGGCTCCCTCCCTCGCGCCTCGGATGGCCGCCGGCGGACGCGGGTAGCCCAATGACCGTGACGGTGACCATCATTTCCCCGGCTAAGCTTTGCGCCCGGACTTGCACGCCACCCGGTTTCGTGGCAAGGATCGTCGCGAAAAGCTTTTCCCACCTAGCAGCGCGGTCCCATTCCCCGGACGCGCTCTTCATGACGGAAAAGGTTTTCCGAACTGCCGCCGGGCCCCGAGGTGCTGTGATGCGGCAGGTTCTTGGCACTAGGGAGGAAGCCGATGAGACTACCGAAGATGACGACCGCGGTCGCACTGGCCGCGCTTCTCGCCGGGCTGCCGATGGCCGCCGCGGCGCAGGAACTGGTGATGTGGGAGCGCTCGGGCGGCAACGCCCCGATGGTGGACGAACTCGTCCGCGCCTGGAACGAGGCGAACCCCGATCGCCCGATCAACCTCACCTATATCCCGCATCAGGAGATGGTTCCCAAGCTCGCCCAGGCGATCGCTTCGGGCGAAGTGCCGGACCTGATGGGTCTCGACCTGATCTACGGGCCGCAGTTCGCCTCGGCCGGGCAGCTCGAGGACATCACCAGCTATTTCGAAGGCGATCCGACGCTGGCGACGGCGAGCCCGGGCCATATCGAGGTGGCGACCTACGACGGGAAGCTTTACGGCGTGCCGCTCTACGCCGACGTTTCGGTGCTGTTCTGGAACAAGGACCTGTTCCGCAAGGCGGGGCTCGATCCGGAAGTCGGGCCGGCGAGTCTCCAGGACATCCACGACATGGCCGCCAAGATCACCGGCGTCGAGGACGGCGTCTACGGCTACTACCTCGCAGGCAACTGCGCGGGCTGCAACATCTTCACCTTCGGCCCGCTGATCTGGGCCTCGGGCGGCACCATCGAGCCCAAGGATGCCAGTGACGAGCCGTTGACCGGTTCGGTCGCCGAAGTCCTCGAATGGGCCCGCATGATGCATCAGGAGGGCCTGATCAACCCGGCCAACCAGGCCGAGAACGGCGAGACGTTCCACCTGCAGCTCGGCTCGGGCAAGGTCGGAATCATGGGCTCGGGCAACTTCAACCTCGCCGCGCTCAAGGAGCAGAACCCGGCGATGTTCGACGGCAATGTCGGCGTCACGTTCCTGCCCGGCCTCGAAGCCGGACAGACCGCCTCGTTTGCAGGCGGCGACATCGTGACGATTCCCAAGGGGTCCAAGCGCGTCGAGGACGCGGTGGACTTCATGAAGTTCATCCTCAGCGACGAAGTGCAGGTCGAGAGCTATGCCCGGCTCGGCAACATGACGACCCGCGCCGACATGGCCGACAACGAGTACTTCCGCGCCGATCCGCGCGTGCAGAAGATGGCCGAGGCGCTGGACGTGGCCCGCACGCCCTATACGCTCAAGTTCTTCGAACTCATCAACTCGCCGCAGGGGCCGTGGCTGCAGATGCTGCAGCGGGTTTATTACACTGACGAGCCGATCGACCAGATCATCGCCGAGACCAAGGAGCAGATGAAGGCGATCGCAGCCGAATAGGGTTCGAAGCTCCTCTCGAACCCGGCGCGCCGGAGCCCGTGACCGAGCGGGCCCGGCAATCGCTCGCGGCAGGAGAATGCGCCCTGCCGCGGGCGCCCGGAACGACCTTCAAAGGCAGGGCCCGCCCCGCGAATGTACGACACCAAAGCCAACAGATGGATCGGGCTCCTCTACCTCGCGCCGGCGCTGCTCTTCGTCGCCGCGTTCACCGCCTATCCCTTCTTCCAGATGCTATGGGTCTCCTTCACCAACTGGAGCCTGATTACGCCGCCCAAGTTCGTGGGCATCAGCAACTTCACCAAGGCCTTCGCCGATCGCCAGTTCTGGGTCTCGCTCGGCTTCACGCTGCAGTACACGCTGCTGATCACCCCGATCCTGATGCTTGGCGGCTATCTTCTTGCGCTGCTCACGGTCCGCAACACGCCGCTGAGCCGCTTCACCCGCGCCGTCATCTTCGTACCGGTGGTCATCGGCCTCGGTGCTTCGAGCTTGCTCTGGTACTGGCTCTTTTCGACCGATCACGGCTACATCAATCGCATCCTGCTCGACCTGGGGCTGATCACGACGCCGGTCATCTGGCTCGGCGTCGACGCCGATCTCTCGAACTGGGCCATCATCGCATCGGTCGTCTGGAAGGTGATCGGCTTCGGCATGATCCTCTTCGTCGCCGCCATCCAGGCGATCTCGCCCGAGGTCAATGAAGCGAGCCTTGTCGACGGCGCCGGCTTCTGGCAGCGCGTCTGGCGCATCACCCTGCCGCTGACGCTGCGGACCGTGCTGCTCGTGACGCTTGTCAGCGTCATCGGTTCCCTGCTCGCCTTCGACCAGTTCTACATCATGACGGCGGGGCAGCCGCAGAATCGCACCGCAACATCGGTGTTCTTCATCTATCTCAATTCGTTTCCCTATCTGAAGCTCGGCTACGGCGCGGCGCTGTCGCTGATCTTGGCCGCCATCGTCCTGTTCTTTACGGTAGTGCAGATGATGCTTTCCCGCAGGAGCCACGCATGAGCGCCGGCCTCGCCGACATGGAGGCGATCTACGGCGCCCGCCCGAGCTTCGTGGCGCGGCTCTGGGAAAGCCGCACCAAATATCTGCTGGGTGCAATCATGATCGCGATCTCGACGATCATGCTGCTGCCGTTGCTGGCTTCGGTAACCGCTTCGATCAAGCTGCCGAGCGAGGCGGCCTCGGTTCCGCCGACCCTCATCCCGCAGAGCCTCTCGTTCGACAGCTACCTCGAACTGTGGTCGTATCAGGAAGGTCTCGCGGTCTATCTCGGCAATTCGCTGGGTACGGCGCTCATCGCCATCGCCCTGACCCTCGTCCTCACCGTCCCCGCCGGCTATGCGCTGGCGCGCTTCCCGGTGCCGGGCAAGGAGATCCTCTTCGTCTTCCTGCTGCTCGCGCTCATCATTCCCTACCAGGCGCTGCTGACGCCGATCTTTCTGATGTTCGCAACGCTCAAGCTGACCAACTCGATTCTCGGGCTCGCCATCATTCACGCCGCGATCCAGCTGCCGTTCTCGCTTTACATCATGCGCAACTCGTTCGAAGCCGTCCCGCGCGAGCTCGAGGAAGCGGCGGTGATCGATGGCTGCAATTCCCTGCAGGTGCTGCTGCGCATCTGCCTGCCCTCGGTGGTGCCGGCGATGATCACCGTGGCGCTCTTCGCCTTCATCACTTCGTGGAACGAGTTCCTCGGCGCGCTGGTGATGATGAGCAAGGAGAGCGCCTATACGCTGCCGGTGATCCTCGCTACCTCGCGCACCGAGACCACGATCGGCGGAACCGACTGGGGCTTGCTGCAGGCGGGCGTCACGATCTCGATCATTCCGTGCATCGCGGTCTACCTGCTGTTGCAGAAGTACTACGTCTCGGGTCTGCTTTCGGGCGCGGTCAAGTAGCGGAGGGGGGCGATGACCGAAGCGGGCGACCGAGAGCGCGAGCGACGCAGCCGTGGACCGACGATTCGCGACGTCGCGCGCCTGGCCGACGTCTCGATCGGCACGGCAAGCAAGGCGCTCAACGCCAATGGCAGGCTGCGCCAGGAGACGCGCGACAAGGTGATCCGCGTCGCGCGCGAGATCGGCTACCGGCCGAACGACCTCGCGCAGAGCCTCCATCGCAACAAATCGATGACGGTGGGAATCATCTCCAACGACAGCTTCGGCCGCTTCACGCTGCCGATCGTCGAAGCGCTGGAAGAGCAGCTCGCCGACCGTGGCATCGCGATCTTCATGTGCAATGCGACCGACGATCCGGCGCGGGAGCGCCAGCATCTCGACCAGCTGCTCGGCAAGCGCATCGACGGGCTGGTGGTGACCGCCCGCCGCGCCGACAAGCGGCCCCC
>CAYRNE010000253.1:0-4786 GCA_964425245.1 uncultured Devosia sp. | reverse complement strand
TCCATGAGCGCGCCGTCGAACCAGAACTTCTCGAGCGCGACGCGGGCAGTGACGAAGGCGTGGTTGTTGCCGCGGAAGGTGCCGTTGTGCTGGGCGGGCAGCCAAGTGTCGTGCTCGGGCTTGATAAGGAGCAGCGCCATCGGCAGGCCGAACCCGGAGATCGACTTCGACACCGTAACGAGGTCGGGCTCGATGCCGGCGGCTTCGAAGGCGAAGAAGGTGCCGGTGCGGCCGCAGCCGGTCTGGATTTCATCGGCGATGAGCAGGGCGCCGTGGCGCTTGGCGATCGCAGCGATCTTCTGCATCCATTTGACGGAGGCGACGTTGAGGCCGCCCTCGCCCTGGATCGGCTCGAAGAGGATCGCAGCCGGCTCGTCGATGCCGGAGGAGGGGTCGGAGAGCATCTTCTCGAGGATGTCGGCCGTATCGTAGCCGTCGCCGAGGTAGCCGTCATAGGCAGCACGCGAGACGCCGGTGAGCTGGATTTCCGGGCCGACGCGGTTCTTCCGGTTGCCGGTCGCCGCCAGGGCGCCCTGCGTCACGCCGTGATAGCCGTTGGTGAAGGCGATTATGTTGGTGCGCTTGGTGACCTTGCGGGCCAGCTTCATCGCCGCTTCCACCGCATTGGTGCCGGTTGGGCCGACGAACTGCACCTTGTAATCGAGGTTGCGGGGCGTGAGCACGAGCCGCTCGAAGGAGCGCATGAAGGCGCGCTTGGAGGTGGTGAAGAGGTCCAGCCCCTGGGCAAGGCCGTCCTGCTCGATGTGATCGATCAGGGCCTTCTTCATGTCGGGATCGTTGTGCCCGTAATTGAGCGATGCGCACCCCGCGAGGAAGTCGATGTACTCCCGCCCGTCCGCATCGATCATCAGGGAGCCCCGCGCTGCCTTGAAGACCGTATCGAAGCTCCGCGAATAGCCGCGCGCTTCGGATTCGCGACGGAGGAAGACGGATTTGTCCTGCGTTCCGACGGTGAAGGTCATTTTCGTCTCTGCTGTTGCGGGCTGGCCTGCTTCCGGTGCCCTCGCGGACTTGACTGCTGCCGGTTCCTGCCAGTCCCTCGGTGGTGACTTGGCGCCAGTAAACGCCGGCGGCACTGAACCGAGCCTGAACTGCCCGTTCGGCTTGTTTCCATGTATAGTTCGATATGGACCACCCGAATTCTGATGCATTCACGATTGCGGGGCGCGACTCCAGATGACCATTGCGGCCAGCCGGCCCGCCGACAGCGGCGCGGCGCTCGACGACATCCTGTTCAACCGGAGCTACGACAACGCGGTGCGGGCGCGGCCCGGCGAGCGCTTCGAGCAGCTGTTCGAGGAGCGGGTGGACATCCTCGCCGCGACCGATCCGGGACACCTCGCGATCGACAGCGCCGAGGCGCGCCTGACCTTCGACGCGCTCGACCAGCGGGCGAACCAGCTTGCGCGCCATCTCAAATCGAAGGGGTTCGGGGCGGGCGACCGCTTCGCGCTGCTCTTCGACAAATCGATCTTCAGCTATATCGCGACGCTTGCGGTGCTGAAGATCAACGCTGCCTACGTGCCGCTCGACCAGAGCTTTCCGGCCGACCGCATCGCCTTCATCTGCGAGGATGCCGAGTGCCGCGCAATCCTGTCGATCGCGCGCTACCGCGAGCATCTCGAACCGGCCGGAAAGCAAGTCCTTCATCTCGACGAAGAGCAGGCCGCCATCGATGCGCAGCCCGGCGCGCGGCTGAGCGCCGAGGAAAAGGGCGAGCCGAAAGAGGAGCTTGCCTACATCATCTACACCTCGGGCTCGACCGGCAAACCCAAGGGCGTGCCGATCGACCATCCGCAGATCGTCAACTTCGTGCGCGTCGCCGCCGAGGTTTACGGCATCCGCGCCGACGACCGCATGTACCAGGGCCTCACCATCGCCTTCGATTTCGCGATCGAGGAAATCTGGGTGCCGCTCGCCGTGGGCGCGACACTGGTACCGGGGCCGACGGGCGCCCGGCTGCTCGGCAAAGACCTCGGAGATTATCTCGCGGAGAAGGAGATCACGGCGCTCTGCTGCGTGCCGACGCTGCTCGCGACGCTCGAAGCCGAGTTGCCGCTCCTCAGGTACATCATGGTCTCGGGCGAGGCCTGCCCGCAGGATCTCGTCGCGCGCTGGCAGAAGCCCGGCCGCATCTTTCTCAATGCCTATGGCCCGACAGAGGCGACGGTCACCGCGACGCTTTGCGCGCTCGAAGCGGGAAAACCCGTGACCATCGGCGTGCCGCTGCCGACCTACGCGATCATGATGCTCGATCCCGACGGGCCGCGCGTGCTGCCGCACGGCGAAACGGGGGAAATCGGCATCGCGGGCATCGGCGTAGCGCGCGGCTATCTCAACCGCGAAGACCAGACCAGGAAGGCCTTCATACCCGACTTCATCGCCATCCCGGGCAACACATCCGGACGAATCTACCGCACCGGCGACCTCGGCCGCGTCAATGCCGACGGCGAGATCGAGTACATGGGCCGCATCGACACGCAGGTGAAGATCCGCGGCTACCGCATCGAGCTCACCGAGATCGAGTCGGTGCTGATGAAGGTCCCGGGTGTGGCGCAGGCCGTCGTCAACAAATACGAGGCGAGCCCGGGCGCCGTGGAGCTCGCCGCGTATTACACGCTGAAGCCCGGCGTTGAAGATTTCAATCTCGATGCGATGGTCGAGGAATTGCGCCAGCACGTGCCGGCCTACATGGTGCCTGCCTGGTTCGAGCGGCTGGAGACGATGCCGCTGCTCCCGAGCCACAAGGCCGACCGCAAGAAGCTGCCGCCGCCGTCAGGCCCACGCTACTCCTCGCGCAAGGGTGCGGTGGTCGCGCCGTCGACGCCGCTCGAGACGGCGATGGCCGAGTCGCTCGCCGCGACGCTGAAGACGGACGCGGTGTCGGTCGAGGATCACTTCTTCGACGACATGGGCGCCAACTCGCTCCTCATGGCACAGTTCTGCAGCAAACTGCGCGAGACGGGCGCGGTCGTCGACGTCTCGATGCGCGATACCTACCTGCATCCGACGATCCGGGCGCTCGCAGCGCACCTCGAAGCGCAGGAACCGGGCCCCAATGTCGAGGTCGAGCCGCAGATCACGCCACATCGCGCGTCGCCACTCGCCTATTTTGCGACGGGCGCGGCGCAGGCGGCATTCGCTTTCGCCTATCTCACGTTCTCCCTGTGGCTGACGCTCGAGATGATCGCCTATGCGCTCTCGGGCGAGGGCGCGCTCGACTACTACGTCCGCACCGTGACCGCGGCCCTCTTGGTCGCCGCCGCGCTCACGGCGGTGCCCGTCGCACTCAAGTGGATACTCGTTGGCCGCTGGAAGGCGGAGCGCTTCCCCGTCTGGGGCCTCAAGTACTTCCGCTTCTGGCTCGTCCGCACGCTGCTCGGGGCGAGCCCGATGCGCCTGTTCGCAGGAACGCCGCTCTACAACGGGTACCTGCGGCTGCTTGGCGCACGCATCGGGCGCGATGCCGTGCTGCTCAACGGCGGAACGGTCATCACCTCGGACCTGCTTACGGTCGGGGCTGGGGCCCTCGTCAATCAGACTGCCACGATGCCGGGCTATCGCGCACGGTCGGGGTACATCGAGATCGGCCCGGTCAGTATCGGCGAGAGGGCCTTCGTCGGCGAGGCGGCACATCTCGATATCGGCTCGTCGGTCGGCGACCACGCGCAGCTCGGGAATACCTCGGCGCTCTATTCGGGCCAGTCGGTCCCTCCCGGCAAGCGCTACCACGGCTCGCCCGCCGTCGAGACGGAAACCGACTACGACCGCGTCGAGCACCTGCCGGTCAGCCGGATGCGGAGCGCGCTCTACAACCTGTTCCAGTTCGCGACCGTGTTCCTCGTCGCGCCGGTTCCCGTCGCCGTGGGCATGGCGCTGTTTCCGGACGTCGCCGAGCTCGGCGCGGCCCAGCTCAACGGCGTCGATGTCGTTACCGGCATCGGCTGGCCGGCGATCGCCGGCGGTGCGCTACTGGCGGGGTTCGGAGCGGTCATCGGCATTCATGTGCTGCAGCTGATCTTCGTTTACATGGTGCCGCGGCTGCTCAATCCGCTGCTGAAGCCGGGCGTTGCCTATCCGCTCTATGGCTTCCATTACTACGTCTACAAGACGATCCGGAACTTCGGTCACTCCGGGCTGCTGAAGAACCTTTTCGGCGACAGCTCCTTCATTACGGGGCTCCTCCGGTACATCGGCTGGGATCTCGGCAAGGTCGTGCAGACGGGCTCGAATTTCGGTGTCTCGCAGCGCTGCGACGTGCCCCGGCTCACCAGGATCGGATCGGGCACGATGGTTGCCGACGGTCTCGTCGTGCTCAACGCCGATTATTCGGCGACCTCGTTCCGGGTCGACAAGACGCGGATCGGCGACAACAATTACCTCGGTAACGTGATCGCCTATCCGTCCGGCGGGCGCACCGGCGACAACGTGCTGCTCGCCACCAAGGTGCTCGTTCCGATCGACGGGCCGCTGCGCGAGAACGTCGGGCTCCTCGGTTCGCCGAGCTTCGAAATCCCGCGGGTCGTGAAGCGCGACACGGCGCACGACGACCTGCGCTCGGGCGAGGAGCACGAGCGGAGGCTGAGGCGCAAGAACCGCTCCAACCTCGTCACCATGGCTCTCTATCTGCTCAGCACCGTGTTCCAGACCTTCGTCGGCTTCTTCGCGTTTGCCTGGGTTCTTGCCGATCCGCCGATGGACGTGCCGCTGCGGCTGGCGGGGGCGACGGTCCTTCTGCTCGCATTCAGCGCGCTCTACGGCTCGC
>CAYRNE010000252.1:0-4803 GCA_964425245.1 uncultured Devosia sp. | reverse complement strand
CTCACTCCAATCGCGATCAACTCAACGACACACCGTCTGCCGCCGACCTCGCGGGGAGGCAAGGCGCCAAGCGTCGGGGCGGGTGCAGTCTAGCAGGCAACCGGGTTGCCACAATCAAGATGCCCGGCGGCGCGTACGCCGCCGGGCCTGGGGAGGGAGAGGATCAATAGATCTTGGAGAACTCTTCGATATTGGTCTTGTCGAACTGGAAGGGCGGGGCCATCGCAGCCGAAAGCGTATCGTCGAGCGTGATCTCGCCGACCTTGCCGATCGAGATCGTGGCGCCGGGCTCGGCGGTCGCCGCGCCGGTCGCGAGCTGGTGCGCGATGTAGACCGCAGAGTAGCCGAGGTCGATCGGATTCCAGAGCGCGACGGCCTGCGATGCGCCGTTGTCGATGAACTGCTTGAACTCGGACGGCAGCGCGAGGCCCGTGACGTTGATCTTGCCGATGAGCCCTTCGTCGGTCACGACCTGCGCCGCGGCAACGACGCCCACCGTAGTCGGGGCGATGATGGCGTCGAGATCGGGGTAGGTCGCGATGAGGCCCTTGGCCTCGTTCGTCGACTTCACCGAGTCGTCGTCGCCGTAAACGACCGCGACGAGATTGATGTTCGGGAACTTCTCGGGCAGCACCTTCTTCGCCGCCTCGATCCAGGCGTTCTGGTTGGTCGCCGTTGAGGAGGCGGAGAGGATGGCGACGTCGCCGCCCTCGGGCAGGTAGTCCGCTGCGAGCTTGATGATGGTTTCGCCGATGAGGTCGGTGTCGGACGGGTTCAGGTGAACCGAGCGTCCCTCCTGCGCGACGCCCGAATCCCAGGAGATCACGGTGATGCCGCGTTCCATGGCGCGCTTCAGCGCCGGCACGAGGGCATCGGGATCGTTGGCGGAGACGGCGATCGCATCGACCTCCTGGTTGATCAGCGCGTTGATGATCTCGATCTGGCCTTCGGCGGTTGCCGTGGTCGGGCCGGTATAGATCACCTCGACGTCGCCGATCTCGGCGGCCGCTTCCTGCGCCCCCTTGTTGGCGGCATCGAAGAAGCCGTTGCCGAGCGATTTCACGACCAGTGCGATCTTCGTCTGCGCGACCGCCGGGCCGGCGGCCAGAACCGACGCGATGGCGGTCGCGACCGCCAGTCTCTTCAGTAAGCTCATGTCATTCCTCCCTGAGCCGTTGTTGATATCTAAGTCTTCTCCGCCGGCCACTCAGGCGACCGACTGCGAGTCCTCCGGCGCCTCCGCGGCGCCCGCTGCGGCCGCGATCACCCGGACGCCGGC
Organism: uncultured Devosia sp.; assembly: GCA_964425245.1. Taxonomy (GTDB): domain Bacteria; phylum Pseudomonadota; class Alphaproteobacteria; order Rhizobiales; family Devosiaceae; genus Devosia_A. The sequence continues at coordinate 3,524 of CAYRNE010000252.1, read as the reverse complement.
GCCTTCCAGCATCTGGCGCTCCTCGTCGCGAATGCCGCGGTCCGTGATCACCGTGTGGATGCGCTCGAGCGGGCAGAGGATCAGACTCGAACGCGTCCGGAACTTGGTCGAGTCGACGAGAACGACGAGTTCGTCCGCCTGGCTGATGAGTTTTTGCTCCGCCTGGATCAGCAGCGGATCGGCTTCCATGAGGCCGTGCGGCCCGAGGCCCTGGGCGCCCATGAACATCTTCCGCGCATAGAAGTTGCGGCTCACGTCGTTGTCGAAGGGCGAGAGAATGATGTTCTGCTCGCGATAGACTGTGCCGCCCGGCACCGTGACGATGTTCTTCGAATGATGCAGCAGGTGCTCGGCGATCGGGAACGAGTTGGTGAAGACCTGGAGTCGCCGGTTCACCAGCGGATAGACCATCTGGAAGGTCGTCGTGCCGCCATTGATGATGATCGGCTCGCCATCCTCGCAAAGCGCGACCGCTTCCTTGGCGATGGCGCGCTTGAGCGGCGTGTTGATGGTCTCGTTGACCGCAAACGGGCGCCCCACGAGGCCTGGCTGGCTGGGCGGGTTCACCGCCTCGGCGCCGCCGCGGAGCCGCCGGAGCTTGCCCTGTACGTGAAGGGCCGCGATGTCGCGCCGGATCGTTGCTTCCGAAGTGCCGGTCAGCTCGACGAGGTCGGCGACGGTCGCCATCGGCCGCGACTGCACGGCAGCGAGGATGACGCGGTGGCGCTCGGTTTCGTGCATGGCTCCTCCCATGCGGATGGGAGCCGAAAGTTCGATCAATGTCAATCATGATTCAATCATGTTCGATCACCCCGCGGGAGGATTGAGCAGAAATGATCGTTTGTGATTGACACGGGACCGCCCCTTGTGGCCATTTCCGGCAAAACACTTGTTCCCGGGAGGACACGATGGCGGCTTCCGAGCCCGTGCGGCTCGCAGATCTATGGGACGATGCGAAAGCGGCGGCCATGAGCGAGGCCGAGCGGCTCGTCTATCGCTCCAATCTCCTCGGCTCCGACAGGCGTGTCACCAATTACGGCGGCGGCAACACCTCGTCCAAGATCATGGAGAAGGACCCGCTCACCGGCGGGCCGGTCGAGGTGCTCTGGGTCAAGGGCTCGGGCGGTGACGTGGGGACGATCGGCCTCGAGGGCTTCGCGACGCTCTACATGGACAAGCTCCGCGCACTGAAGTCGCTCTATCGCGGAGTCGAGCTCGAGGACGAGATGGTCGGCTACCTGCCGCACGCGACCTTCAATCTCAACCCGCGTGCCGCCTCGATCGATACCCCGCTCCATGCCTTCGTGCCGCATCCCTTCGTCGACCACATGCATCCCGACGCGATCATCGCGATCGCCGCCTCGGCCGACAGCAGGGCACTGACGCAGGAAATCTTCGGCGACGAGATCGGCTGGTTGCCCTGGAAGAAGCCCGGCTTCGAACTCGGCCTCTGGCTCGAAAGGTTCTGCCTCGAGAACCCCGGGGCCAAGGGCGTGGTGCTCGAGAGCCACGGGCTCTTCACCTGGGGCGATACGCCAAGGGAGTGCTACGAGCGGACCATCGGCACCATCAACAAGGCCATCGCCTGGTTCGAGGGCAGGACGGCCGGCAAGCCCGCGTTCGGCGGCGAGGCGGTTGCGCCGCTCGGGGCCGAAGAACGGCGCGCCGTGGCCGCACGGCTGATGCCGCGCATCCGCGGGCTTATTTCGGCGGAGCGCAAGAAGCTGGGGCATTTCGACGACAGCGACGAGGTGCTGACGTTCGTCTGCAGCAAGGACTTGCGGCCGCTCGCGGCGCTTGGCACCTCGTGCCCGGACCATTTCCTGCGCACCAAGATCAGGCCGCTCGTCGTCGATTTCGATCCGGCGAACGGGGACGTCGATGCGCTGATCGAGCGGCTCGCCCCGGCCATCGAAGGCTATCGCGCGGACTACGCGGCGTATTACGAGCGCTGCAGGCACCCCGACAGCCCGCCGATGCGGGACCCGAACCCTGTGGTGTTCCTCGTCCCCGGCGTGGGCATGATCACCTTCGCCCTCGACAAGGCGACAGCGCGCATTTCGGGCGAGTTCTACATCAATGCCATCAACGTGATGCGCGGGGCTTCGGCGGTCTCCACGTATCGGGGCCTGCCCGAGCAGGAGGCTTTCGACATCGAATACTGGCTCCTGGAAGAGGCCAAGCTTCAGCGCATGCCGAAGCCGAAGTCGCTCGCCGGCCATATCGCGCTCGTGACCGGCGGGGCCGGCGGCATCGGCCGTGCGACCGCGGCACGGCTCCTCAGCGAGGGGGCCTGCGTCGTCGTCGCGGATATCGACGCGGGTTCGCTGGACGATGCAGTCGCAGACCTCAGCGGCCGGTTCGGCAGAGACTTCGTGCGGCCGGCGACGCTCGACGTCACCAGCGAGGATCAGGTCGCCGCGGCCTTTGCCGAGGCGGCGGTCGAATTCGGCGGCATCGACATCCTCGTCTCCAATGCCGGCATCTCGTCCTCGGCGCCGATCGAAGAGACAACGCTCACCATGTGGGATCGCAACATGGATATCCTGGCGAAGGGCTATTTCCTCGTTTCCCGCGAGGCCTTTCGCGTCTTCAAGCAGCAGAAGATCGGCGGCAACGTCGTCTTTATCGCCAGCAAGAACGGGCTCGCCGCCTCACCCAATGCCGCCGCCTATTGCACGGCCAAGGCCGCCGAGATCCATCTCGCGCGCTGCCTCGCGCTCGAAGGTGCGGGCGAGCAGATCAGGGTTAACGTGGTGAACCCGGATGCGGTGCTGCGCGGCTCGAAGATCTGGACCGGCGAATGGCGCGAGCAGCGCGCCGCGGCCTACAACATGAAGCCGGACGAGCTCGAGGAGCACTACCGGCAGCGCTCGATGCTGAAGCGCTCCGTTTACCCCGAGGACATCGCGGAGGCCGTCTATTTTCTCGCCTCCGACATGTCGGCGAAATCGACCGGGAACATCATCAACGTGGACGCGGGCAACGCACAGAGTTTTACGCGCTAGTTCGCGCCACGCCTGCGACCTCCGGGAGGAACTACTGTCATGACCGATAGGATGATCGCCGCCGATGTGGTCGAGGCCGACAACGCCGAACGGCATGCGGCGCTCGAGCGCGACTACGCCCATCTCGGCGAGCAGCTCGAGCGGCGCGGCATCGCGATAGACGTCATTCGCGACAAAGTCGCCGCGTTCTCGGTTGCGGTGCCCTCATGGGGCGTCGGCACCGGCGGCACGCGTTTCGCCCGCTTCCCCGGCCCGGGCGAGCCGCGCGACATCTTCGACAAGATCGAGGATTGCGCGGTGATCAACGAACTGACCCGCGCAACGTCCACGGTCTCGCTGCACATTCCCTGGGACAAGGCGGACCCGAATCGCCTGAAGCAGGCGGCGTCGCGCTTCGGCCTCGCGTTCGATGCGATGAACTCCAACACGTTCTCGGACGCGCCGGGGCAGCTCCATTCCTACAAATTCGGCTCACTGAGCCATGCTGACCCGGCGGTGCGGCAGCAGGCGATCGAG
>CAYRNE010000251.1:0-4818 GCA_964425245.1 uncultured Devosia sp. | reverse complement strand
CGGCGAAGGCGACAGCTTCCTGACGAATCGGCTGCTGTGGCCGGACTTCGAGAACGTCTGGCCGTCCACGGGGCCCGCGCGCGAAGCCGTCGAGCGCATGGGAGCCTGGGGCCTGCCGGCCGTCAACACGGCAGTCCTGCTCTTGAGCGGCGTCACGATCACGATCGCCCATCACATGCTGCGCGCGAATCATCGGCGAGGCACGGCGATATGGCTCGCGGCGACGTTCCTGCTCGGCTTTTCGTTCATCGGCTTGCAGGCCAAGGAGTACGTCCACGCCTACACCGAGCTGAACCTGCGGCTCGATACCGGTATTTACGGCAACACGTTCTTCATGCTGACGGGGTTTCACGGGCTGCACGTCACGCTCGGCGCGATCATGCTCGTCGTCGTCTGGCTGCGCGTGCTGCGCGGGCACTTCAAGCCCGACAGCCATTTCGCATTCGAGGCCGTCGCGTGGTATTGGCACTTCGTCGACGTCGTCTGGCTCGGGCTGTTCTTCTTCGTCTACTGGGTTTGAGCGCGACGAAGAGCCGCTCGTAAAGGGCCGGCGGGCCCGGCCGCGCCCGCCGGCTGTTGCGGCAGGTTTCGGCGTGGCGTCGAGCGACGCGGTATTCGTGCCGCCCCACGCCGCACGCGGGCTTCAGCCCATGATGCCGTGCGGCTCGATGAGGCCGAAATACCACGCGGCGAGCAGCAGCAGGAAGAACAGCACGGACAAGCCGACGCGCAGCGTCAACGCGCGCAACAGCGTTTGCGACCGATCGCCGCGTTTCGAGAACAGCAGCGCCCAGAGGGCCGTACCGAGGCTCGCGAAGATGGCAAGAAAGAGCACTACGGCAATGACGTTCACGGCAACCTCCGAATCGCTCGTGCATCGCGAATTGTAGCGTGGGCCGCCGGCGCGAACGTTTGTGGGCCGTCGCCGCCGCCGGCGGCATGCTGCTTCTTGCTCCGGTGTTTTTCGCCCTCGGCCAATGGCAATACGGCCGCGCCGCGCAAAGCCGCGCGCTGCTCGAGAGTTTCGCGGCCGGCGAGCACGGCGCGGCGAGCACGTCCGTGCCGCGCGCGGCGGAGCGCTACAAGCACTTTCGTCTCGCCGGCCGTTACGTCCCCGAGCGGCAGTTCCTGCTCGACAACATCGTCGAAGCAGGCCGCGTCGGCTACTACGTGCTGACCCCGTTCGAGATCGAGGGCGAGCCCGAGCTCGTGCTCGTGAACCGCGGTTTCGTTGCCGCGTCGCTCGACCGTTCGGTGCTGCCCGACGTGGCCGTCGGCGGCGGTGAGCGCACGATCCGCGGCCACGTGGACGTGCTGCCGAAGCCCGGTTTGCGCCTCGAGGCGCCGGCGGCGGCCGGCCTCGCGACCGCGCCCGTGACCGTGCTGACCTACCCTACGGCGGACGACATTGCGGCGCGGCTCGGCCGGCCGGTGCACAATTATCAGCTGCGCCTCGCCGCCGACGAGCCGGACGGCTATCTGCGCGACTGGCGCGCCGCCGGCATGCCGCCCGAGCGCCATCTCGCCTATGCCTGGCAATGGTGGGCGCTCGCGGTTGCCGCCGCTCTGACGGGCGCGGTCCTGGCGTGGCGCGCACGAGGAACGCGCAATGCGGGTTAAGTCTTTGACGCTGTGGCTCGTCGCGGCCGTGTGCATCGGCCCGATGGCGCTCGCATGGCTGCTTTACTTCGGCCCGTTCGACGTCTCGGGTCTGCCGAGTCTCGAAGGCTCGCGCGAGCTCGTGCGCGCCGGCGTGATGCTGCCCGACGAGCTGCGGCCCGAACCGCTCGCCCCGGATGCGCCCGCGCCGTGGGCCTTGATTTACGTGCACATTTCGGACTGCGACGGCGGCTGCCGCGAGGCGGTCGAGCGGCTTGCGGCCGTCCGGCTCGCGCTCGGCGGGGAGCTCGACCGGGTGCATCGCATGCTCGTTTACCGCGGCGAGCGGCCGACGATTGCGAGCGACGTCGGGCTCGAGCTCGTGCGCGTCGATACGGGACGCGATGCCGAATGGCTCGCGGCCGTCGCGCCCGAGGAGAGCCTGCGCACGGGCCGCGTGCTGATCGCCGATCCGCGCGGCAATCTCGTCGCGTCGTATCCGCCGGACGTGCCGCAGAAAGAGCTGCTGCGTGACTTGAAGCGCCTGCTGAGCGTCTCGCAAATTGGTTGAAGGGGAACATCATGGATGCCGCGCAACGCTGGTTCTTGCTCCTGGCCCGGGCCGGTACCGTGCTCGCGCTCGTCGATGTCGTCCTTGTCCCATTCGATGAAGGTGCGGTCCTCCATCGCGCCGTTGCCGATTGGGACGGTCTCGGTCAGCGGCCGCTCGGTCAGGATGAACCCGCCGACATGCTGCGACAGGTGGCGCGGCATCCCGATCAGCTGCTGGGCGAGCCTGATCGTGCGTTTGAGGTGCGGGTCGGAAAGATCGAGCCCGGCTTCGGCCGCATAACCGTCGGGAATCTCCTCTCCCCAACTTCCCCAGATGGTCGAGGCGAGCGCCCCGCAAATATCTTCGCTCAGCCCCATCACCTTGCCGACCTCGCGGATCGCCGACCGCGGCCGGTAATGGATCACCGTCGCCGCGATCCCGGCTCGGTCGCGGCCGTATTTGTCGTAAATGTGCTGGATCACCTCCTCGCGCCGCTCGTGCTCGAAATCGACGTCGATGTCGGGCGGCTCGCGGCGCTCCTCGGAAATGAAGCGCTCGAACAAAAGATCGCTGGTCGCCGGGTCGACCGGAGTGATTTCAAGGCAATAGCAGACCGCGCTGTTCGCTGCCGATCCACGCCCCTGGCAAAGGATGCCTTGCGAGCGCGCATAGTCGACGATCGAGTGGACGGTCAGGAAATAACGGGCGAAATCGAGTTTCTCGATCAGCGCCAGCTCATGCCGGAGCTGCCTGTCCACTTTGTCCGGAATTCCGTCCGGCCATTTCTCCCGCGCTCCGGCCCATGTCAGCTGTTCGAGGTGCTGCTGCGGCGAGCGGCCCTCGGGCACCGTCTCCCTCGGATATTCGTAGCGGAGTTCGTCGAGGCTGAAGTCGAGCGCATCGGCGAACTCGCGGGTCGCGGCAATCGCATGGGGCCAGCGGGAGAACAGCCGCGTCATCTCTTCCGGCGATTTCAAATGCCGCTCGGCATTGGGGTTCAACAGGAAGCCGGCTTGTCCGATCGTCGTCTTTTCGCGGATGCAGGTCATCACGTCCTGCAGCGGCCGCTTCTCCGGCGCATGATAATGGACGTCGTTGGTCGCAAGGATCGTGCAGCAGTTCGCGCGCGCCATCCGGTCGAGCCGCTCGATCCGGGCGGCGTCGCCGCCGCGATAGAGCCAGCAGGCCGCGACATGACGAAGCGACGGCAGAGCCTCACGAAGCCGGGGCAGCTCGGTTTCGAAAGCGTCGAGATCGTCCGATGGCCAGGCGATGAAGGCGATGCCGTCAGCGTGCGTCGCGACGTCATCGAGGCTCAGCTCGCATTCGCCTTTTTCCGTCCGTATCTTGCCGAGGCTCAACAGCCGCGACAGCCGGCCATAGCCTTCTCGGTCGACGGGATAGGCGAGCAGGCTCGGTGCATCGGTGAGATCCAGCCGGCACCCGATCAGCGGTTTCAGCCCCGCGCCCTTGCAGGCGCTGTGCATCCGGACGACTCCCGCAAGCGTGTTGCGATCGGCGATTCCGATCGAGTCCATTCCGAGATCCATTGCTCGAAGCACCAGCTCGATCGAATCCGATGCGCCGCGAAGGAAGGAAAAAGGCGAGGTGACCCCAAGCTCGACATAAGCCGCCCGTGCGATTTCGGGCGCGGGCCCGTCGCGCACCAGCTTCATTCGCGAAAAGCCGACTTTCTCGGGCATCAGCCGAACAGTCCGTGCAAATACCATTCGGGCGCGCCTCCGCGGCGGTCGCCGAACAGGCCCTCGCGATAGATCCAGTATCGGCGGCCGGCCTGGTCCTCGACGCGATAATAATCGCGAAGCCGCGCAGTCGACCGCTCGCGCCACCATTCCGGCGCGATCCGCTCCGGCCCCTCGACGCGCGCGATGTCGTGAACGGCCCGCCGCCACACGAAGCGGCGCGGCATGCCTTCGGGGGTCGCGTAGATGACGGCGATCGCTTCCGGCCGGTCGAGCAGGCGCTGGGGGCGGGCAAGCTCCTCCCTGTCGCGAAGCGATGGGGAGGGGGACCATGCGGAGCATGGTGGAGGGGTAACTGCGCCAGCGTCTTTTACCCCTCCACCATTGAACCTTCGTTCAATGGTTCCCCTCCCCACCGGCTTCGCCGGCAGGGAGGAGCTAATTCCTGCAACCCACCCGCTCGCCCGTTCCGGCAAATGGCTCTCGAACGGCTCCGGCCGCCGCACCGCTCGAACGCCAAGCTTCACCGTCAGCCGGTCTACCAACCGAGCAAGATCGTGCTCGCCGCTCGGCTCCTCGACCAGGCTTTCCTGCGCGGCGCCAAGGCTCTCGGTCCAGTCGGCAACGAGCGCGAAGGCGTCGAATCCAAAGCCGGGATCGAGCGCCGCGGTCTTGTCCGAAAGCAGCCGCTGGAGATGCTTCGGATCGCGGCTGGCGATCGCGGTGGCCACCGAAGCGGTGGCGAGGCTTCCATCGACACGGAAGCCATGCAGCGACAGCCTGCGCGCGCCGAGGCGCCGCTCTTCCAGTTCTGCAACGAGCTTCGGGATCAGCCGCTCCAAGGCCTGCGGTGCCGCTTCCGGATGTGTCGCGGGCTCTTCGAGGCGGAGGCTCGCGCGCGGCGGCGGATCGTCGGCGAGCGCGGTCATCGGCTCCGGCTTTCGCCCGAAGGCCCGGTCGAGC
>CAYRNE010000250.1:0-4836 GCA_964425245.1 uncultured Devosia sp. | reverse complement strand
GCCGTGCGCTGGTACCGGACGGCGGCGGAGCAGGGTTTCGCCCGCGCTGAAGCAAATCTAGGGCTCATGTACCAGGAGGGACTCGGCGTGACGCAGGACTACGTCGCGGCGGCCGCCTGGTTGCAGCGCTCGGCCGACCGCGGCGACCCGATCGGTCAGTATCACCTGGGCAAGGTGCACGAAGGCGGGCTGATGGTGCAGCAGGACTATTCCCGCGCCGCTGAGCTCTACCGGCTCTCGGCGGACCAGGGTTATCCCTACGCGCAGCAAAGCCTCGGCTATCTGACGGAGAACGGGCTCGGCGTTCCCGCCGACATCGCCGCTGCCGCCGAGCTTTACGGGCAGGCCGCGGAGCAGGGTCTGGCCCAGGCCCAGCACAATCTTGCCGTGCTCTACGAGGAGGGCCGCGGCCTTCCGCAGGACGACCAGCGGGCATTCGAACTCTACCTGCAGGCCGCAACCGGCGGCAGCATGGATGCCGCAGTCAACCTCGGCCTGCTCTATTTCGAGGGCCGGGGTACCGATGCCAATGTCGAGGAAGGCCTGCGCTGGACGCATGCCGCGGCCGATACCGGCCATCCGGTCGGTCTCAATAACCTCGGTTACGCCTACGAGAACGGCATCGGGATGCCCGCGGACCGTGATCTTGCGCTGCAGTACTACCAGCAAGCCGCCGATCTCGGTTACCGGCTCGCGATGGATAACGTGGCGCGGCTGCAGCAGGCAGGGGAGCCCGACCTCGAACCAGAGCCCCAGCCGGACCCCGGTCCGGAGCCGGAACTTGCGCCGACGCCGCGAGAGGCCGATCCCGGCAAGCTCGAGAACTAGCGCGCGATCGTTGCCGAAGCCGCGACGCGGTGCGCCGACGAAAAGAACTCGCGGTGAACCAACACGGCAGTAACGGCGATGCTCGCCGCGATCGCTGCCCAGTCGGCCACGAACCACGCAACCGTCGCGACCGAGAAGTAATATGCGCGGATGCCGTTGTTGAAGTTCCGCGCCGCCATGGTGTTGAGGCGCGCGATCGCGTCGACTTCGGCCTCAGATACCGGGTGCGCATGGTCCATTGCGCCGATCATGATGCAGAAGTGGTTGAACTGCCTGAGCGCGAGCGTGAAGGCGAAGAAGGCGAGCACGAAGATCGCCAGCATCACGACGAAATGGAACTGAAGCTCGCCCGCGGTGAAAGCCCGGCCGAGCCCCGCCGCCTGGAGCGCCGCCGTCACCGAGGTCATGCTGCCGAAGGCGGCAAAGATCGCGAGAATGAGCAGCACCGTCGTCGACGCGAGAAAGCTGATGGAGCCCATGAGATTGGCCGAGATGATCGCGTCGAGCGGCGACTCGCGCCGCGCGATGTTGGACACCCATCGGCGGCGTTGCATTCCCATGATGACGGAGAGCGAGGGGCGACGGCGCTCGATCAGCGGGATGCCGTAATTATAGGCAAACCAGCAGAGCAGCGGGAAAAGCGTGGCGATGAGGGACATCGGGGCGCTCCCGGGTGAATCGCTCCTCGATGCTAGCGTTTCGGCGCCCGGACCGACAGCGGAAGACGGAACGGGGAGAGGCGATCCAAGATTCTCCGCTCCCGGCCGCTTTAGGCCTTGAGGCCTGCCGGACACTTCACTATATAGCCGGTGCGCCGGCGGTAATGGCCGCCACAAGTGTGCGTCTTCCCATACTGGCGCGGGGTGGAGCAGCCCGGTAGCTCGTCAGGCTCATAACCTGAAGGTCACAGGTTCAAATCCTGTCCCCGCAACCAACCCTCAATCGTTCGACGCAATAGCCTCGCCCCTCGGGTGCGCCTCTCGCACCGGTTCCGCGATGGGAACGATATCGTCGCTCCGCCGTTTAGGTGCCTAATGCGCGATACCGGGTGGGGGGAAGTATGCTTGAATTGCTCGGAGACGATCCCGGCCTCGTGGTCGAGCCGCGGTTCCGCGAAATTGCCAGTGTTCTTCCCCTTGCCCTCTACATGACCGACGCCGAAGGGCGCGTCACCTTCTACAACCAGGCCGCGGCCGATCTTGCCGGCCGCAATCCGACGCTCGGTCAGGAGTTCTGGTGCGTCTCGTGGAAGCTCTACCGGCCCGACGGCACGTCCTTGCCGCATGACCAGTGTCCCATGGCGGTCGCGTTGCGCGAGCGCCGCCCGGTGCGCGGCGTCGAGGTGATCGCCGAGCGGCCGGACGGACGCCGCGTGCCGCTGATGCCGCATCCGACCCCACTCTTCAGCGCGGCCGGGGAGTTCATCGGCGGGCTCAATGTCCTCGTCGATATTTCCGAGCTCAAGCAGGCGCAGCAGGCGGCGCAGGACCGGCTGGTCCGGCAGGCGGCGCTGCATCGCTTCACGGACCGCCTCTACCGCGCCCGCTCGACCGAGGACGTCTATGCGGCGGCGTTCGAGGCCATGCAGGCTATGCTCGGATGCAGCCGGGCGTCGATCCTGCTCTTCGACCGGCAGGACATCATGCGCTTCGTTGCCGACCGTGGCCTGTCGGAAAGCTACAAGAAGGCCGTCGAGGGGCACACGCCATGGACGCGGGCCGACGTCGATCCCAGCCCCATCTTCATACCCGACGTCTCCAGATCGCCCGAACTCTCGACGCTCTCGGGCGTCCTGCGCGCAGAGAACATCGCCGCACTCGGGTTCATCCCGCTGGTCTCGGGCGGTTCGGTCATCGGCAAGTTCATGGTCTATTACGATCGGCCGCGTCTCTTCTCGAGCGACGATTCCGAGCTCGCCCTTACGATTGCGCGGCAACTTGGCTTCGCCATCTCCCGCCAGGCCGTCGAAATGGAGCTCAGGCGGCAGAACGAGCGCATGGGAACGCTCTATCGCATCTCCAAGAGCCTCACGCGCGATCTCGACGTAACGCGCATCGTGCAGGAGGTGACCGACGCGGCGACCCGCCTCTGCGGCGCCCGGTATGGGGCATTCTTCTACAATTCGATCGACAGCAACGGCGAATGCTATCAGCTCTATGCGCTGAGTGGCGCGCCGCAAGAAGCCTTCGCGCGGCTCGGCATGCCGCGCAAGACGGCTTTGTTCCAGCCGACGTTCGAGGGCACCACGATCGTCCGCTCCGACGACATCCGGCGCGATCCGCGATACGGCCGCAACTTTCCCCATACCGGCATGCCCGAGGGGCACCTGCCGGTCGTCAGCTACCTTGCCGTCCCGGTCGTCTCCGGTTCCGGCGAGGTGCTGGGTGGGTTGTTCCTCGGCCACGACCGGCCCGGCATGTTCTCCGAGGAAGCGGAGCGGATGGTTGCCGCGGTCGCCTCGCAGGCGGCGATCGCCATCGACAATGGGCGGCTGCTGCAATCGGCCGAGCGCGAGATCGAGCATCGCCGCCGCGCCGAGCGCGAGGCCCACGAGAGCAACGAGTGGCTGCGGCTTGCGATGCAGGCCGGCAAGGTCGGGCTCTGGGACTGGGACATCGTCAACGACCGGATCGAGTGGACGGATTCCCTCTTCGCGATTTACGGCATCGAGCGCGAACAGTTCGTCGGCACCTATGCCAGCTGGCTGCAGGGCGTCCACCCCGACGATCGGGAGCTGGTTCGCAATTCGATCGAGCGCTCACTGCGGGAGCGCGTTCCCTACGAACTCGAATTCCGCAGCTTCCGGGCGAATGGCGACGTCCTCTGGCTCTATGCAAATGCAACGGTGATCTACGACGGCGACCGTCCTACCAACCTCGTGGGCGCGACGGTCGACATTACCGAGCGCAAGCAGAGCGAGGAGCAGCGCGACCTGCTCGTTGCTGAACTGAGTCACCGGGTAAAGAACAATCTTGCGACGGTGGTTTCCATTGCGCGCCAGACGCTGCCGCGGTCGGGCGCGTTCGACGGTGTGCGCAAGACGTTCGAGGGCCGCATCCAGGCCCTTGCCCAGACCCATGCGAGGCTTGCCGAGAACAACTGGGTTGGCGTGTCGCTGCGGACGATGCTCGCCGACGAGCTCGCCCCCTACCGGCGCGAGGACGGCCGCAACATGAGGATCGAGGGACCGGACGTCAATTTCGACCCCAAGCTCTCGGTGGCACTCGGCATGGCGTTCCATGAACTCGCAACGAACGCCGCCAAGTACGGGGCCTTGTCCGTCGAGGACGGGTTCGTCGAAGTCGGCTGGGAACGGCAGGACGACGACCTCGTCGTCCTCTGGTCGGAATCGGGCGGCCCGGCCGTCGAGCCCCCGCAGCGATCCGGATTCGGACGGCTGCTGCTCGAACGGGCCATCGCCGCCGATCTCGGCGGGCGGGCCGAGCTCGATTTCGCTACGAACGGCCTTCGGTTCAGGCTGGTGCTGCCGGGACATGGGCGGATGACATAGCCGGAACCACTGACCAAATGACTTCCCCGCGCCCGCTCGAGGGTCTGCGCGTCCTGGTCGTCGAGGACGAGTTCCTGCTTGCCATGACGGTAAGCGACGACCTCGAAGGGCATGGATGCCGTGTAGTTGGACCCTTCTACAGGCTCGAGACGGCCATGGCGGCCGCCGCGAGCGAGCCGTTCGACGTCGCGCTGCTCGACATCAATCTCAACGGTACCATGGTCTTTCCCCTGGCCGACGATCTCATCGGGCGCGGCCTTCCGGTGGTTTTCGTCAGCGGCTACGGAGCGGCGCAACTGCCGGAGCGGTTCCGCAAGGTCCGTCGCGTCGCCAAGCCGCACGACCAGGCTGCCTTGCTGAATGCAATCAGGGCATCGACCGGGCGCTGATGCCCCTCTGCGGTGGCCGCCGGCTGGATTTTTCCGCCTTCAGCGCCTAGAGACGGTTGGTCAGTTGGGGCGTGTGCCATGGCCAGGACCGACATCGCGCGTCGGGTC
>CAYRNE010000249.1:0-4856 GCA_964425245.1 uncultured Devosia sp. | reverse complement strand
GCGGCGTGCCGCGCATCGGCGGCAACTGGGGCGCCTGCGATCCCGCAAATCCGCGCAACCGGCGCCGTCGCTGCTCATTGCTCATTGAGGGTTACAGGCCCGAGAGCGCCCAGCCGACGCGGATCGTCGTCGACACAGGCTGCGACTTGCGCGAGCAGCTCCTCGACGCCAACGTCGATCGGCTCGACGCGGTGCTTTACTCGCACGAGCACGCCGACCACACGCACGGCATCGATGACCTGCGGGTTCTCGCGCTCAACGCCCGCAAACGCGTCGACGTTTACTTTTCCCAGGAAGCGGCGAACCGGATCGTCCCGAGCTTCGCCTATTGCTTTACGGCGCCGCCCGGCAGCGGCTATCCGCCAATCCTCAACCAGAACCTCATTGCGGCCGACCATCCGCTGACGATCGACGGCCCGGGCGGCTCGATCCCCGTATTGCCGTTCGAACAGGAACACGGCGACATCACCTCGCTCGGGTTCCGCATCGGCGGCTTTGCTTATTCGGTCGACCTGAGCGGCATTCCGGAGCGCTCGGTCAGCGCGGTCAGCGGCCTCGACGTATGGGTGCTCGATGCGCTGCGGCCGACACCGCATCCGAGCCATTTGAGCTTGCCGGAATCGCTCGAGGCCATCGCACGGTTCAAACCGCGTCAGGCGATCCTCACGAACCTGCACATCGACATGGATTACGATACGGTCGAGCGCGAAACGCCGGCACACGTGACTCCGGCTTACGATAGCCTGAAGATCGACGTCACAGCCGGGAAAATCCTGGACGGGAAGTAGGAGCGCGTGGTTTTTCCGCCGCGATGCCGGCGGCGACCCCGCTGGTATCCGGGAATGCGTCGCAGCCAAATTGCATAAAAAGCCTGGCATTCCGGCCAATCCAAAGTCACGCGCCAGTTCCATAATATCTCTTATGCGAATCCCGTGAATGCTGACCGGCTGGGCCGTGATGCCGTATTCTGGGGTCTGCCTCCCTCCGCACTATCCGTAACAGCCAGCGAGCCATCATGCAGCCTTCCCGCGATCTCTCCCGTCTTGTCGAAATCATGGCCGCGCTACGTAGTCCCGACGGCGGTTGCCCATGGGATCTTGAGCAGGACTTCTCGACGATCCGCCACTACACGATCGAGGAAGCCTATGAGGTCGCCGATGCCATCGAGCGCGAAGACTTCGACGACCTGCGTGAGGAACTCGGCGACCTGCTGCTGCAGCCCGTCTATCACGCCCAGATGGCCTCCGAGCGCGGGCTCTTCGACATTGGCGACGTGATCGAGGCGATCACGTCCAAGCTGATCCGCCGGCACCCGCACGTTTTCGGCGACGAGGCGGCCAGGGATGCCGGCATGGCCAAAGGCCGCTGGGAAAGCATCAAGGCCGAGGAGCGCGCCCGCAAGGCGGTGAAGCGGCAGGAGCGGGAGCCCTCGCTGCTGGACGACGTGCCGAACGCCCTGCCCGCGCTCGTCCGCGCCGAGAAGCTCAGCAAGCGCGCCGCGACGGTCGAGTTCGACTGGCCGGACTGGCAGACGACGCTGGCCAAGGTGCGAGAGGAGCTGGACGAGACCGACGCCGCCGCACGGGCGGGCGCGCCATCCGAGATGCACGAGGAGGTGGGAGACCTGCTCTTCGCCGTGGCCAATCTCGCGCGGAAGCTGGGGGTCGACCCCGAGGCGGCGCTTCGCGACGCGAACGCCAAGTTCGACCGGCGCTTCCGGCACGTCGAAGCGCGGGCGCGGCAAGACGGCGTCCCGCTGGCGGAAGCCGGCCTCGATCGGCTGGACGGCTACTGGAACGAGATCAGGGCGAGGGAGCGCGGCTAGCTCGCGATCCGATCCCCGAAGCGCTCGGTGAACGCAGCCTTGAATCGCGGATCGACGCGGACCTCCAGCACCTGCCCTTCTTCGTCCGGCTCCTCGCGCGCGATGACCTCGGCATGGTCGTAGAGCCAGCCGAGATCCGACCCGGCGACGTGCGGCACCCGTACGCGGAATGTCCGGCTCTCCTGGGCGAGCGCCCCGTCGATGGCGAGCTTGAGATCGTCGAGCCCCTCGCCCGTGCGTGACGAAACCCGCACGACGCTCGCAACCCTGCCCGCGGGTGCAGCAGTCGCGAGCGCCGCCGCCCCGCCGTCGGCATCGCGCTCGATCAGGTCGATCTTGTTCCACACCTCGATGATCGGCACGGACTCGGGCGACACGCCGAGATCGGCGAGAACCTTCAGGACGTCCTGCGCCTGCGCCGCATGATCCGGATTGGCGATATCGCGAACATGGAGAATGACGTCCGCCTCGACGACCTCCTCGAGCGTCGCCCGGAACGCCGCGACCAGATCGGTGGGCAGGTCGGAAACGAATCCGACAGTGTCCGAGAGCATGACCTCGCGGCCGTGCGGCAACTCGATCTTCCGCACCGTGGTGTCGAGAGTGGCGAAAAGGAGGTTCTCGGCGAAAACTTCGGACCCAGTCAGGGCATTGAAGAGGCTGGATTTTCCGGCATTCGTATAACCCACGAGAGCCACCACTTGCAGCGGCACGGCGTCTCGCCTGCCCTTCTGCTGCTGGCGCGTGCGCTTGACCTTGTCGATCCGCTCCTCGAGCAGCTTGATGCGCTCCTGCAGCAGCCGCCGGTCGCTCTCGATCTGCGTTTCGCCAGGGCCGCCGAGGAAGCCGAAGCCACCGCGTTGGCGCTCGAGGTGGGTCCAGGAGCGGACGAGCCTGCTTTTCTGGTAGTTGA
Source organism: uncultured Devosia sp. (assembly GCA_964425245.1). Classification (GTDB taxonomy): domain Bacteria; phylum Pseudomonadota; class Alphaproteobacteria; order Rhizobiales; family Devosiaceae; genus Devosia_A. The sequence goes on along the minus strand of CAYRNE010000249.1, from coordinate 2,118 downwards.
GATGGGCGAGTTCGACCTGTAGCACGCCCTCGCGGGTCGCCGCCCGCTCGCCGAAAATCTCGAGGATCAGCGCCGTGCGGTCCAGCACCTTGGCGCCGGTCTCCCTCTCGAGGTTGCGCTGTTGAATCGGCGAAATGGCCGCGTCGACGATGAGGAGATCGATATCCTCCTCCTTTACCCGACGCGCGATCGCCTCGACCTGACCGCCGCCGATGAAGGTTGCGGGGCGGACTTCTCTGATCCTCAGGATTTCGGAGAACACGATGTCGAGCCGGATCGCCCTTGCGAGTCCCTCGAATTCCGACTGTCGCGCGTTGACGGAATGTCCCGTCGATCGTCCCCGGACGTCGGGAACGATGAGGCCGGCCCGTGTCGCGGGCGCCTGGGTGTCGACGAATGCATTGCGGGGGCCCGTGCCATCGCGCGAGTCCCCCGGCGGATTACTGGTCATCGGATTCCACTAGTCTTCGGCCGGATGCTCCGGATCGAACAGCTGGATCGGCGCACCGGGCATGATGGTCGAGATCGCGTGTTTGTACACGAGTTGCGATTGCGCATCGCGCCGGAGCAGCAGGCAAAAGTTGTCGAACCAGGTGATAACGCCCTGGAGCTTGACCCCGTTCACCAGAAAGATCGTGACGGGCACCTTTTGCTTGCGAACGTGATTGAGAAAGGCGTCTTGCAGGTTCTGTGACTTCTCGCCGGGCATTTATGGCCTCTTGCTGCGGAAGCGCGCCCGGGCGGAGCCCGCGGCACACCTCTCAGGGGTTTCGGACCGCCGCCGACTGCCCCTTTGCTTCGTTCATCTTCCCACGGGCCAATTATGACACATTAGTTTTTTCGTGCATACCCGGGTACCGGGCGCGCGCGGGGCGGGCATCAAAGTCCGAGAGTCTTTATCTTTCGGTGTAACGCGCTTCGTTCCATGCCAACGAACTCGGCGGTCTTTGAGATGTTTCCGCCGAAACGCTCGATCTGCGCCATCAGATACTGGCGCTCGAAGACCTCCCGCGCCTCGCGCAGCGGCAGGCTCATCAGGTGAGCCGAGGCGTCGGTATCGCCGACGGTTGGCAGAACCTCGCCGATGTCGGACGGCAGCATCGCCGCGGTGATGAGATCGTTCTCAGGCGCCTGGTCCTTGACGAGGATCAGCAGCCGCTCGATCGAGTTTCGAAGCTGGCGCGCGTTCCCGGGCCAGTCCTGCGCCTGCAGCACCGCGATCGCATCCGCACCGACCGAAAGCGCACGGAGGTTGTTCGACCGGCAGACCTGCTCGATGAAGAGATCGACGAGTGCCGGCACATCCTCCCGCCGTTCCCGCAGCGGCGTGAGCTGCAAGGGGACGATCGCGAGTCGATGGAAGAGGTCGGAGCGGAACTGGCCGCTTTCGATCAGCGCCGCGAGGTTCTGTGAGCTCGACGAGATGACGCGGACGTCGATCGGCACGGCAACCGCGCCCCCGACGCGATTGAACTTGTTCTCGACCAGCGTCCTCAAAAGCGCGCCCTGGGCCTGCGGCGGCAGCGCGCCGACTTCGCTGAGATAGAGGGTCCCGCCATGTGCCCGCTCGAAAGCGCCGACTTCCGTGCGCAGGGTTCCCGATTTCTCTCGGGTCTCCCGGCCGAATAGAACGACCTGTACCTCGTCGGGCGAGTACAGCGAGCAGTTCACCTCGACGAACGGCGCGATGGCGCGGCTGCTTTTCTGGTGGATCAGGCGGGCGCAGAGTCCCTTCCCGGCTCCCGAGGGCCCCGAAATGAAGACGCGCGAATTGGTCGGCGCCGATTTTTCGATCACCGCCCTCACCTGCTGCAGTGCGGGAGAGGTGCCGACCATCTCGGCCGCCTGCCCGTTCGACCGGTCCCTGAGGTCCGCAATCTCCGACTTGAGGCGCGCGGCCTCCATCGCCCGCTGCGTGATCAGGAGCAGACGATCGATCTTGAACGGCTTCTCGATGTAGTCGTAGGCGCCGCGCCGGATGGCCGACACGGCAGTCTCGATATTGCCGTGGCCCGAGATCATGACCACCGGCATCTCTGGATGCTGGCTCTGGAACACGTCGAGCAACTGCAGGCCGTCGAGGCGGCTGCCCTGCATCCAGATATCGAGGAAGACCAG
>CAYRNE010000248.1:0-4872 GCA_964425245.1 uncultured Devosia sp. | reverse complement strand
CCGGAACTACCGCGGGTCGCCTCCCTGACGGTCAGGCCGTGGGCAGGACCGTGAAGCCCGGCTTGACGGACTCCCCGTCTTCGGCGGTCGCGACGTTGTCCACACGGGCTGCGGGCGGCCCCGCTTCGCAGGCGGCAAGCATCCGCGCCACCCGTTCGTCGCTGCCCGAGAACACGGCTTCGACCGAACCATCGCGGCGGTTGCGGACCCACCCGTCGAGTCCGAGGCGCAGGGCCTCGGTTTCCACCCAGGCGCGATAGCCGACGCCTTGCACGCGGCCATGAATGTAGACGTGAACCGTACGTCGTGCGGGCTGCATCCGTTCTGCGGCCGACCTCTAGTCGGCCTGATCGGCCGACCTGGAGTTGAGCTGGCCGTACTTCTCCGGCCCGATGGTGTTGAGGAGTTGCAACTGGCTCTCGAGAAAGTCGATGTGACCCTCCTCGTCGGCCAGCAATTCCTCGAACAGGTTCTTACTCACGTAATCGCCGAGCGACTCGCAAATGTCGCGCGAGGCCTTGTAGGCGGCGCGGGCGTCGTATTCTCCGGCGAGGTCGGCTTCGAGGACTTCCTTTATCGTCTGGCCGATGCGGAGCGGGGCGACGCGCTGCAGGTTGGGGTGGCCCTCAAGAAAGATGATCCGCTCGATGAGCTTGTCGGCGTGATGCATCTCCTCGATCGATTCGGCGCGTTCCTTTTCGGCGAGCTTGCTGTAGCCCCAGTCCTCGAGCAGCCGGTAGTGAACCCAGTACTGGTTGACCGCGCCAAGCTCCAGAAACAGGGCCTCATTGAGCCGATCGATGACCTGCGATTCGCCTTTCATACCGCACTCCTTTCCGCACGCGCCTTGCCGCAAGGGGCATTCGCCGGGGCTGAACCGCCGGCGCGGGCAGTTCGGACATTTCGCGATGATACTCTTGAGTCACCTCGGAGATGATGTCCACCACATTTGGCACGCAGCCGGCGCACTTGCAGCGTTTCTCGAGCGCCCGATAAACCTTGGCCGGTACGATGATCGCCCACGGGTCTTCGCGCAGCAGGTCGCGCACGATCTGCCGGATTTCGCGATCCGAGATGATGTTGCACTGGCAAACCAGCATGAGAAAGAGCGCGTTCCCTGGAAGACGGGGGGTTTGAAGCGCCGGCTATGCTGATTGTCAATGTCAGGGTTGCCGCGCCATGCGTCAACCCTTGCGCTTTTGCCATGCCGGATGCCGTGCCATAAGGCCGCTGTTCAAGGCGCGAGGGGCGGGATGGACCGAGTGATGGTGGCGACGGCGCCCACCGCTCTGACGGCGGGCGAGAGGGTGCTGATCGGCATCGCCGCCTATTTCCTGGCGCTCAAGGTGCTCTTCGCCTTCTGGGCGTTCCCGACCTCGGACGAGGCCTATTACTGGCTGTGGGGGCAGCACCTCGCGCTCTCCTACTACGACCACCCGCCGCTCCAGGCCTGGCTGCTCGGTCTCTCATCGGCCGTCTTCGGACACAATGTCTTCGCCTTGCGGTGGCCGACGCTCGCCGCCTTCGCAGGAAACCTCTGGGTCTTCCACGCCGTGGCGCGGCAGGTCATGGGCGAGAACTGGCGGCCGATGTTCCTCAAGAGCACGGTGATCTACCTCGCCGCACCGCTTTTCGGCTTCTTCGGCACCGTCGCGTTCAACGACTACCTGCTGGTCTTCCTGCTGCTCACCTCGGGCTACTGGTTCATTCGCTACTTTGCGGCCGTCGAGCAGACCGGGCGGGGGCCGCTCGCCCACCTCCTTGCCGCCGCCGTGCTCCTCGGTCTTGCGGGGCTCGCCAAGTACAATGCGGTGTTCCTCGGCCTCGCCGTGGCCGGAGCGGTCATCACCCGGCCAAAGCTCCGCCCGCTGCTGCTGCGCTGGGAGCTCTATGCCGCAGCGGCGCTCGCGATTGCGATGCAGGCGCCGGTGATCGTCTGGAACCTGCAGCACGGGTTCGCTTCATTCGAGTTCCACCTGGTGGCGCGCTATCGGACGCAGTTCGAAGGCGTCAACGTCGCCGGCATGAAGGCCTTCGCCGCCGAGTTCCTGGCGCTGGTCTCGCCGTTTCTGCTTCCAGCCGTATTCTTGTTCTTCTGGGCGCGTCAGCCCGGCGTTTTCGAGCGGATCGGCAAGACGCTCGCGATCTGGGCCTTCTGGCTCTCGACCGCCGTCTGCCTCTACATCGCCAACTTCGCCTATGTGCTCTGGTGGTGGAACATCACGGCGCTGGTTCTCGTCCTGCCGTTCGCCGGCCGCTATGCCGGGCCGGTTCTCATCGGCCTCCACAGCCTCTGGGGTTTTGTCGTCAACACGTTCCTTGCCGTCAGCTTCGCCGTCGTCCCTCTCGGAGCTCTGTTCGGCGGCGTGGCGACGATGGAGACCGACTACGCCTACGGCTGGGACGAAGTGGCTGCTGCCGTGCGTGAGGCTCAGGCGATGCACGGCGCCGGGTTCGTTGCGTCGAACCGCTACCAGACCGCAGGCCAGCTTGCCTTCGCGCTGGGCGAGGGACCGGTCGTGACCGAACTTTCGCCCAGGCGCACGGCATTCGACGACTGGTTCGACGATGCGGCATATCTCGGGCACGACGCCGTCGTTCTCGTCGACGGTCGCGATGATGTCACGTTCTGGTCCTCGCAGTTCGTTTCGGTCGAGCCGCTCGGGGAAGTCCGGACGCAGCGCTTCGGACTGCCGCTCGCGCGCTACGAGCTCTATCTCGCCAGGACGTACCAGCCCACTGCGGAGCCATGACCACGACGACCGCCAGCAGCGCCGCGACGGCGCATGGCCTGACGTTCGAGGAGAAGCTGCTGCTCGCGGCGATCGGCTACTTCGTCTTCCTGCGCCTCGCCTTCAGCTTCATGGCGCTGCCGTTCGGCGACGAAGCCTATTACTGGATGTGGGGCCGTCACCCCGCGCTTTCCTACTTCGACCACCCGCCGCTGCAGGGCTGGCTCCAGGGCCTCTCGTACCTGCTTTTCGGGCGAAGCCTTTTCGCGCTGCGATGGATGACGGTCGCGGCCCTGGCCGTGAACCTCTACGTCTTCCACCTGATCGCGAAACGGCTCGCGGGCGAGGCCTGGCGGCCCCTGTTCCTGCGCTCGACGGCAATCTACCTCGCTTCCCCGCTCTATGGGTTCTTCACCGCCGCGGCGCTCCACGACTATCTGCTCGTGACGCTCGTGCTCTGTTCGGGCTACCTCTTCATCCGCTACTTCACCGACGTCGAAGTCCACGGGAAGGGGCGGCTCGCCGAGCTCTTCGCGGCGGCGATCTTGCTTGGGCTTGCCGCGCTCACCAAGTACAACGGCGCGTTCCTTGGCATCGCCGTTGCGGCAACGGTGCTCGTCCGTCCGCGGCTGCGCCGGCTGTTGCTCGATTGGCCGATCTACGCGGCGGCTGTCGTTGCAATAAGCATCCAGACCCCTGTCCTGCTGTGGAATCTTCGCGAGGGCTTCGCGGGCTTTCTCTTCCAGGTGGCGCGGCATGGCCCCGGCTTTCAGGGGCTGAACATCAACGGGATGAAGGGCTTCGCGGGCGAAGCTCTGCTGATGGTCTCGCCGTTCCTCGTTCCGGCCCTGATCAAGTTCTTCTGGGCCCGGCAGGCACTCGCCTTCGAGCGCGTCGGCAAGACCATCGCGATCCTTGCGTTCTGGGCCACGACGCTCGTCTGCCTCTACATCGCCAACTTCGCGTGGGTGATCTGGTGGTGGAATATCGTCGCCTTCGTCCTGATCTTCCCGTTTGCCGGGCGCTACATGCGCGGCTGGCTTCTGGGCCTCCACATCGCCTGGGGCGTGGCGATCAGTTCGGTCCTCGCGTTTACCTATGTCGTCGTGCCTGTGCAGGCGCTCATGGGACAGATGCCCGGAATGGAAAGTGAGCGGAGCTATGGCTGGGACAGCCTGACCGCGAAGATCCTCGAGGCGAAGGCGGAGCACGGCGCGGAGTTCCTCGCGACCAACCGGTTCGAAACGGCGAGCCAACTTGCCTTCGCGCTCGACGACATCGACGTCGTCTCTTTCGCAACGCGGCACGAAAGCTACGACGACTGGTTCGACCCGCAGATGCGACGCGGGCAGGATGCGATCGTCCTTGTCGAGACGCGCACCGACATGGAAACCTTCAGGGCCTATTTCAGCCGCGTCACCGATCTCGGCGAGTTGCGGGCCGAGCGGTTCGGCTATCTCGTCAACATCTACCGGCTGTTCTTGGCCGAGGATTTTCAGCCGCCGGCCGACATGCCCTGACGGCCGCGCCGTTCCGCCGCGACTTGTCGCTACCGCCCAGCGCGCTGTAGGCTGATCCTGGTCCCCGGGAGGAGGCCGGCCATGCATCGTTCCGTCACGCTTCGCCTGCCGATCCGCTCCAGTTTCGCCGGGGCGCTCGTTATTGCGGTCCTCTCGGCGGGACCGGCCATGGCCCAATCCGCCTTCGAGCTTTGCGCGACCGAGGCGGCGAGCCAATGGGAGGCGGGGTACGAAGCGAGCGGCCGTGACACCTACCAGATCGTTCCCGCGTCGGCGATCGAAGCCTGCGAGGCGGCGCTGGCGGAGGATCCGCAGAGCGCCCACGTCAAGGCCTGGCTTGCCCGCGCATACTACGCCAATGATCAGAAAGACCTCGCGGTGCCGCTGCTCGAGGAAGCATCGGCGGAGGGCAACGCCGTTGGTCTCGCGCTCCTGGGCGAGATGCTGATTGCAGGCGACAGTGTTGCACAGGACATGGTGCGCGGCGCCGGCTTGCTGGCGAGCGCTGCCGAGGCGGGATTTGCACCCGCCCAGAACAGCCTCGGGCTGGCCTACGATTTCGGCGAGGGCGTGCAGCAGAATTATCAGGAGGCCGTGCGCTGGTACCGGGCGGCGGCGGA
>CAYRNE010000247.1:0-4915 GCA_964425245.1 uncultured Devosia sp. | reverse complement strand
CTTCCTGCACCGTGAGGAATGCGGTGAGCCCGCGCTTCAGCGTCACCTCGCGCGGGGCCGCGGGCAGGTGCTCGAACTTGTCCTCGGGCGGGAAGTCGGTATCGACGACGGCTTGGCCATTGCCGGCGCGGGCGACGAGATCGGGCAGGCGATGGTAGCTCTGCGGCCCGAAGACGAGATCGACATCGGGCGCCCGCCGCACGATTTCCTCGCCCTCGGCCTGGGCAACGCAGCCCGCGACGCCGATCAGCATCTTCTCGCCGCGTTCGCGGCGCTCGCTGCGCAGCAGCCGGATGCGGCCGAGCTCGGAGAAGACCTTCTCGGACGCCTTTTCGCGGATATGGCAGGTATTGAGGACGACGAGATCGGCATCGGCCATGTCGGCCGTCGGCTCATAGCCGTGCGGAAGCAGGGCATCCGCCATGCGATCGCTGTCGTAAACGTTCATCTGGCAGCCGTAGGTCTTGATAAAGAGCTTCTTGGGCTGCCGCGCGAGGGCGTCGGTCATGGCGGGCCTATTACACCGGCAGGCCGGTGAATCCAAGGAAGGTCGGGGTTCGGTTGCTTCGCTGCCGGCGCCGGGGCTCCGCAGCGATCGAACGGCAGGCGGGCGGGGTTTGTATGCCGCAGCGACGTCTCGTCGGCATACCGGTATGAATGTTTTCCTTACGATGAGGCGAGCGATGATGCGGAACGACCAGGGCAGCGCCACGGCGGCGATTCATGGGGGGGAAGGCGAGCGCCAGCTCGGGGCTGCGGTGGCCAAGCCCCCCGTACTCTCCACCAGCTACTTCACCCACCCCGATGCCGCCGGTTTTTCTGCCGCCGACCTCAAGACCGACGCCTCGCATTTCTACAGCCGCTGGAGCAACCCGACGCTGGAGCTGCTCGAGAAGCGCCTGGCACTGCTCGAGCGCGGGGAGGCCGCCGTGAGTTTTGCGAGCGGCATGGCGGCGATCGTGACGCTCTTCCACGACCGGCTGGCGCCCGGCGACCACCTGGTGCTCAGCAACGTCTGCTACGCGGGCGTCAGCGAATACGCGCATCACGCGCTCACCAGGCTCGGCATCGAGGTGAGCGCCGTCGATACCTCCGAACCGGCCCGTGTCGCCGAGGCGATGCGGATCAATACCAAGCTCGTCCACATCGAAACGCCGGCCAACCCGATCCTGAGGATCACCGACATCGCCGCGACCGCCGAGATCGTGCATCGGCACGGCGCCGAGCTTTCGGTCGATTCGACCATCGCGACGCCGGTCGCGACGCAGCCGATCGCGCTCGGCGCAGACTATGTGTGCCACTCGCTGACGAAGTATCTCAATGGCCATGGGGACGCGCTGGGCGGCGCGGTGATCGGCACGGCCGAACGGATGGCCGGGCTGCGCCGGGACGGGCTTATCCACCTCGGCGGCGCGCTCTCCCCGTTCTCGGCGATGCTGATCCTGAGGGGCATGGAGACGCTGGTGCCGCGCATGGAGCGCCACGAGGCGAATGCGCGGCGGCTCGCCGAATCCCTGCTCGATCATCCTCGCGTCAGCCGCGTTCTCTGGCCGGGACTGCAGACTCACAAGGGACACGCCGTTGCCGAGGCTCAGATGCGGAACTACTCGGGGCTCCTCAGCTTCTCGGTGAGCGGCGACGGCGCCGATATGGCACGCCGGCTAGCGGAGCGGCTCGAGGTTGTGAGCTATGCGGTGTCGCTCGGCTCGACCAAGTCGCTATGCTTCTACATTCCGACCGACGACCTGCTCCGGACCTCGTTCGCGCTCGATGCGCAGGACGCCGCAGCCTATCGCGAACAGGCCGGAGACGGCGTGTTCCGCGTCTCAGTCGGGCTCGAGGACGCCGATGACATCGTCGCCGATTTCGCCCGGGCGCTGGGCTAGCCATGGGCACGCTGCGCGAAATCGTCTTCGACGCGGATCACCCTGCCGCCCTCGCCCGCTTCTGGGCAGCGGTGCTCGATGATTACGCCGTACGCCCTTACGACGAGGCGGAAATCGCGCGGCTGGCGGCGCGCGGCCTGACGCCGGAGACCGACACGACGGTGCTCGTCGACGGGCCGGGCCCGATCCTCTGCTTCCAGACCTTTCCGGGCTCGGTGCGCCAGACACGAAACCGCGTGCATCTCGACATCACGGTCGACGACCGGCAGGCCGAAATCCGGCGGCTTATCCGGCTGGGCGCCTCGATCGACCGGGAACTCGACGGGGCGACGGTGATGCGCGACCCCGAAGGCAACAATTTCTGCATCGTCGAGCGGCGCTGAGCGGCGGCCGGGGACTCAGGCCGGGACGGCCGGCGACGGTGCCGGCTCCTTGTGGGCGGGCAGCCTTACCTGCTCGCCGCGATTGAGCGCGACGAGCATCCGGCGCACTTCGTTCTCGGCCTCCTTGGTCACCTTCTTGCGGTCGGCGCCGGCCGCAAGAACCCGCGGTTCGCCGAAGGCGACCGTTACTTCCTTGACGCCGCCGGTAAGGATTTCCCGGATGTTCTGGCCGACCGACTTGCCCTTGATCCAGGCGATGAGCGAGCGATCCGTGCGGCCGACCGGCAGGCCCTGGAGCCGCGTATAGGCGACCGCCAGCGGCTGGATCAGCACCTGGCTCGCGCCCGCGTCCTGCATCGCCTGCTGCGCCGCGCCGACGAGCGCCGAACGGAACGGAAGGACGTGCGTGCCGATGTCCGACTGGCCCTCGGCAAACAGCAGCACCGCGCCGCCATCGGCCATGCGGCGGGCCATTTCGCGCGTCGTCCGCTTGGCGTCGGACCGCCGCGAGCGATCGACGTAAAGCGTGCGCTGCAGCGAGGCCATGAAGCTCACGAAGAACCAGCGGCTCACCTCCTGCTTGGCAACGAAGGTGACGTCCGCGACCGAGCCGATGGCTATGATGTCGGTCCAGGAAATGTGGTTGGAGACGATGAGCGTCGGCCGGCCCTCGGCGGGCCTGCCGATCACAGTGACCTTGAGGCCGAGGAAGATGCAGCCGAGCTGGTGAAACCAGCGCGGGACGACGTTCCAGCCGGGCGCGCCGAGACGCGACCAGACGAAGGCGACCGGAATGCCGACGAGCATGAACGGCGTATAGACAAGGAGGAAGAAGAGGACGCGGAAGATCAACTGCGCTCACCCTGCAGCGGCACCGCATAGAGCTCGAGGCGATGATCTACCAGCCGGTATCCGAGCCGCTTGGCGATGACCTCCTGGATCGCCTCGATCTCCTCGTTGCGGAACTCGATGACCTTGCCCGAGCGGATGTCGATCAGATGATCGTGGTGCTCGTCGGGGATGGGCTCGAACCGCGCGCGGCCGTCCTTGAAATCATGTTTGGTGACGAGGCCCGATTCCTCGAAGAGATTGAGCGTGCGGTAGACGGTAGAGAGCGAAATGCGCGGATCGCGCGCGCTCGCCCGGCGATGCAGCTCCTCGACATCGGGATGATCGGCCGACTGCTCGATCACCTGGGCAATGACGCGGCGCTGGTCGGTCATTCGCATACCCTTCTGCGCACATTGCTCTTCGAGCGTGGGCGTACCGGGAGCCGGCTTGCTCATGGAGGGAACTCCTTCACCACCGGTGATCCGCCGAGGGGTTAGCCAACATCACGGGCCATGACAATAGCGGTGGCCGGCCGGCCGTCCTCGTGCGGATAATAGCCCTGCCGCTCGCCGATGCGGGCGAAGCCAAGGCGGCCGTAGAGCCGGATCGCCGCCGGATTATCCTCGGCGACCTCGAGGAAGAGCCGGCGCGCAGGGGTCAGCATGAGGTCGGCGCAGAGCGCATGCATGATCGCGGCGCCCACGCCCTTGCGCCGCCACCTCGAATCGACCGCGATGGTGATGAGCTCGGCCTCGTCGGCGGCCAGCCGCAGCATGGCAAAACCCGCAATCTTCCGCTTCGCGTCACAGGCGACGTAAACCGGGGTATCGCGTCCCGCGATATAGGCGGCGAAATCCTCGCGCGGCCAGCCGCGTCGGAAGCCCTGCGCATGGAGCTTCGCAAGCACATCGGCATCGCGCGGTTCGGCCGGCTCGACGTGAAGACCATGCGGGGCGAGCCAGAGCCGGGTCATGCCTGGGACTCGGCGCGCGCGACGCGGAACTTCTCCTGCGGCTTCGCGTCGGCTTCGCGAATGTAAGCGGCCTCGGGAGGGAAGCGAGCGGGATCCGCGGCAGCGGCGAAGGCAGCGAGGCGCGCCATATCGGGCGCGGGGCCGGTGAGCAGCGTGCCGCCGGGGGGAACGAGGCGCCGCGCCTCATCGATGGGGACGAGGTGCGGCTCGCCGGCGGGGATCCCGGGGCCAGAGAAGACCTGCGCATAAGCCTCGCCCCGCCGCGCGTCGAGCGCGACGGCGACCGGATCGCAGGCGGCGGCGAGCGAGAGGGCGAGAAGCGTCGGTACGCCGACGACGGGAATGCCGAGGGCGAGGCCGAGCCCGCGCGCCGCGCTGAGCCCGATGCGGACGCCGGTGAAGGAGCCGGGTCCGGTCGTCACCGCGAGGCGGTCGAGGTCGGCGTAGCGGGCGGCATTACGGTCCAGCAGCTGGTCTATCGCGGGAAAGAGCCGCTCGGCCTGGCCCTGCGGCATCTCCTCGGCCAGAAGGTCGAGTGCGCCGTCGCGCCACAGCGCAAGCTGCAGCCGCGGGCCGGCGGTATCGATGGCGAGGAGGGCGGCCATGACGCTGAGATAGGCCGCGCCACGGCCGCGGGCAAGCTAGACCTGCTGGACGGCCTCGACGCCCGGAACGAAGTGGCGCAACAGGTTCTCGATGCCGCTCTTCAGCGTCGCTGTCGAGGACGGGCAGCCGGAGCAGGCGCCCTGCATATGGAGATAGACGGTGCCGTCGCGATAGCCCTTGAAGGTGATGTCGCCACCGTCCATGGCGACCGCCGGCCGGACGCGCGTCGCGATCAG
>CAYRNE010000246.1:0-4961 GCA_964425245.1 uncultured Devosia sp. | reverse complement strand
CGAACCCGCGACCCATGTTCCCCAATCCCCCCGGCCTGCTTCGGCTCGAGCCGTTCTCCGAAACGCTGCGCGAGCGCATCTGGTGGGGGGCCGCCTCGACGCCGACGGCACAATGGGCAGCGAAAATCGGGGTGAACCTTCAGTCCTCGACGCTGGTCTTCGACGAAACGGGCAAGCCATTCCATGTGCAGCAGGCCGAGCAGATCCGTGCCTACAAGGCCGCCTGGAGGGAGGCGGGGCACTCCCGCACGCCGCGCGTCTCGGTGTCGCGCTCGATATTTCCGCTCGTCAACGACATGGACCGCGCCTATTTCGGAGGCGCCGAGAGCCAGGACCATTTCGGCTACATCGAGCCCCAGCGGCTCGCCGCCTTCGGCCGCACCTACGCCGATGAGCCCGATCGCCTGATCGAGCAATTGAAGGGCGACGAGGGGATCGCGGAGGCCGACACGCTGCTCCTCACCGTGCCCAACCAGCTCGGCGTCGCCTACAACGCGCACGTCATCGAATCGGTCGTGACGCTCGTCGCACCCGGGCTCGGCTGGCGGTAGCCGCACGTAACCCCGCAACGGTCTGGCTCGCGGCGCGCGCGGGCAGCCAGATCAACCGCGGGCGGAGCGGTGAACCACGCCGCCCGCGGCATGAGCTCAGTCCCAGCCGCTCGTGTCGCAGTCGACACCGCCGCCGGGCTCGGTGGAGAGACCGCCGCCGGCGTCGTCGCAACGCTGCTCAAAATCGTCGAGGTCGCACAGACCCCAGGGGTCCGACGAGGTGCAGGTGTCGGCTACGGGGCCGTCGCCGATCGCAAAGCCGCCGGCGGTGCCGCGACCCGAGCCGTTGAAGGTGTGCATGACACCGAGCTGGAACTTCGCGGCTTGCGCGCCCGTCGTGCCGAGCATCAGGGGAGCCGTCGAAAGCGCGAGGGGGGCCAGCGCGATCATCGGCAGCGCGAGCAGGCGGCGGACGGTCAGGGGAAGTCGGTCGATGGAAAGCATGGTCGTCGTCCTTCTGTTGGTGCGCAGCCCACGCGAATGGCGCTGCGGCGGTCAATGCCCCCTCGATGGTTGCCACCCGCAGCCGACGACTCCGCCCCGGAGGCGGAAGACGTGCGGCCCCAATGGTGGAGGACGGGAAGCACCCGATCCTCCGGTCGACGCGATGCGATCTTTCGGCCGCGCCGCTGAATTCGCCCCGAACCTTCCGGTCATGCGAGGTTAAGTTTTGGCCCTCGGCGCGCAGAAGGCCGGCAATGAGCGAGCCCGGTTGACCGGCGCGGCAATTGCGGGGACGGTCCCGTTCACGACACGGAGTGCCGCCATGGCCGAAAGGTTCGAGATCGCCGTCGACAATGCCCTGATCCGGGGCGAGGCGTCAGGCTTCGGCGTGCCGGTCGTCTTCCTCCATGCCGGGGTGGCGGACCGGCGCATGTGGTCCGAACAGATGACCGGGCTCGCCGCCGAGGGCTATCATGTCGTCGCCTACGACCGGCGCGGCTTCGGCGAGACGCAGACGCCGGACGAACCCTTCAGCCACGTCGTCGATCTAGAGGTGGTGCTCGACCGGCTGGGCCTCAACACCGTGGTGCTGGTCGGCTGTTCCATGGGCGGGGCGCTGGCGGTCGATTTCGCGCTCGAGCATCCCGGCCGCGTGCTGGCGCTGGTGCTCGTCAGCACGTGGATCAGCGGCGCCGAGCCGGAAACGCCGCCCGAAGTCGAGGCGTTGGAGGAACTGATCGAGCATGCCATCGGGGCCGGCAACACATCGCGCGCCAACCGGCTGGAGGCGCACCTCTGGCTCGACGGGCCGACGAGCCCCGAGGGCCGCGTCGAGGGGCCGGTTCGCGAGCTGTTCTTCGACATGAACCGGATCGCCCTCGACCACCCGCCGCTCACGCGGGAGGACGAGCCGGATTCCGCCATGGACCATTTGGGGCTGCTGACGATGCCGGTGCTCCTCGTCGCCGGGGCGCTGGACGGCGCCGATACGATCGAACGGCATGAGGATCTCGCCGCGGCCTTGCCCGACGCCTATTCGGTGACGATCGACGATGCCGCACACCTGCCGAGCCTCGAACGGCCGGTCGAGTTCAACGAGGCACTGATCGAATTTCTGGATGCGATCACCGCACCTGGCGAAGAGTGACCCAGGCGGGCGCTCAGCCGCCGATGACCATGCGGGGCGGCTCGGGCAGGGCCGCCGATAGCGCATCGTCCTCGATGAACCGGCGCAGCGTTGCCGCAAGCCATTGGCGCGCGGCTTTCGCGTCGCCGACGTCCATCTCGAACCGGGGGACGAGACGCGTGGCGCCCAGCTGCTCGAGCCGGGCGTCGAGCCGGCGCCCGGCGCCGCAGAAGTCCTCGTAGCCGGAATCGCCCAGGGCCAGCACCGCATAACGCATGTTGCCCAGCGCAACTTCGGTCTCGTCGAGAAAATCGAAGAAGTCTGCTGCTGTCTGCGGCGGGCTGCCTTCGCCATGTGTGCTGGCGATCGCGATCAGTGCGCGTTCGCTGCCGAGTCGCGTCGTGTTGTAGGTCGCCATGTCCCTCAGCCTTGCAGACCTGCCCATGGCCAACGCCGTCGAGGCTGTCCACTCGGCGAGCGTTGCGGCCATTCCGGTCTCGGTGGCGAACAGTATCGTCAGGGGCTCGGTACCGGGGTCGAGGACGGGGATGGACATGGCGGCTATCGTCGAGGCGGGGAGGGGAGGGAGCGGTCCGGCTGCGGCAGCATCATGCCGCCCGGGCGTCCGGCACGTCGAGCGCCCGGCGCAGGGGGTTGTTCGGTAACGTGAGGTCGTGGAGGCTATAGGCGTCCAGCACCTTGAGATAGGCGGCAAGGGCCTCGCCCAGGACACCCTTCAGCCGGCAGGCGGGCAGCAGGGTGCATGAGCTCCGGCCCGTCTCGAAACACTCGACGAGGCGGAAGTCGTCTTCGGTGGCGCGGATCACCTCGCCGATCCGGATCGCCGTCGCGGGGCGCCCGAGGCGCAAACCTCCGCCGTTGCCGCGAACGGATTCGACGAAGCCCTGCCTGGCGAGCTGCTGGGCCACCTTCATCAGGTGGTTGCGCGAAATCCCGTAGCGTTCGGCAACTTCCTGGATCGTCGAAAGCCGATCCGGGTTGCTCGCGAGGTACATCAGCAGACGCAGGGAAAGGTCGGTGAAATGGGTGAGCCGCATTGTCGCATCCAAAGATGCATAATTCATATTGCTTTGAAGGCCGATCGGCAATAGCTGTGAAGAGGCATCATTGATGCATCTTTGGAGACCGCGATATGGAGACCCTGACCACACGCAGCGCCGAGGCCAATGCCCAGGCCGCACCCGCAGGCACGCTAACCCATCCACTTTCGAACTGGCCGCAACGCGAGATGCTGCCCGGCCTGCCGCCGCAGGTGTTCGCCATGTTCGCAGGAACTTACGCCACCATGGTGCTGGCGCTCTGGGCCTTCTTCGGCACCGACATCAACGCCATGATCGCGCTCGGCATCGCGACGGTCTATTTCGGCATGTATTTCGGCATACCCATCTGGATGACGCGCACCGCTGAACGGGCCTCTCCGCAGGCCTCGCCAAAGGGCACGCTGAGCCGCCTGCTTTCGGGCGACGTCGACATCTACACCGGGCCGGTAAGCGGCTGGGGCGCGATCGCGCAGCTGATGACCATCCCGGTCGGGCTGACCCTGGGATTCATCGCCATCGGCATCATCATCCGGCTCGGCGCCTGACGCACGCGAGTCGTCCCGGTCCGCCGCGGTCCCTGCGACCAGGCGGTGACGGGAACCTGGCCGGCGCCCCGGTTTGGCGGCGCCGGCTTTTTCTTGCGCTACTGCGGGCATGACTTTGCGCGGCGGCCCTCGCAAACATCGTTCAACTAGCGACGGCGGTACCGAAGTTGCGTTTCCAGAATAATCTTGAGAGTTGATCCGGCAACATTTCGAGATCGCAGGCTGGGCGTCCATGTTTCTCTCCAGCATTTCCGCGTAACCTCGCTATCCACAACTCGCCCGACGTCTTTTGGCGGCGTGAATCATCGGTGTTAGTCTGACTTGGCCGGGCGAGGAGGTCTGGCTTGTTTCACCGAAATCTATGGAGGACGCGGGGATATGGCAGGAGACATCAGGAGCCGGATCGCCGACTATCAGCCGACCAAGACGGTCTGGCTCTGGTCGACGGTGGCGGCGATCGGGGTAACGCTGATCGTCGGATTCACATGGGGCGGCTGGACCACGGCCGGGGCGGCAGCCGACCGGGCCGAGAAGGCGGCAGACGACGCCGTCGTCGCCTTCGCGGCGGAGATTTGCGCGCACCGCTTCCTGCATGCACCCGATGCCGCCGCCCAGCTCGCGGCGCTCAAGGAGGAGAGCCGGTTCTCCCGCGGCAACATGATCGAGGACGGGGGATGGGTCACCTTCGCGGAAGCGGAGGATCCATTGCGCGGCGCGGCCCGAGCGTGCGCCGACCGGCTGATGGAGGCGGAGCTGCCGGAGGTGCCTGCCACGGCGGCCGAAGCTACGGCCGAGGCGATCACCGCATCGTGACCGAAAGCGACATCCGGTTTCCACCGGGTGCCGCCGGATGACAGGGGCAGGCGCAGCGACGGCGGCGCCTGTCCGTTCTGCGTGGCGCAGCCTGCCGAAAACGATGAGCCTATTGACGCCCCGCGGGTTTCGGGCGTCACATTTGCGTATTCCACGGGGACCGGGAGTCGGGAATGCGCGCTGTCGTTGCGGTTGCCCTGGCGGCGATGCTGGCGCTTGCCGCCTTTCCGGCCACGGCCATGACATTCCGCTTCGCGACCACCAGCGACGGCCTCAAGGTCGTCGTGGCGACCGGCGATATCCGGCGTGGCGATGCCCGCAGGCTTGCCCGGGCGCTTGAGCGGGTCGACCGCGACCGTCACGGAACGCGCCGCCTTTACCTCGAAAGCGAGGGCGGCCTTGTGGTCGAGGCGCTGGAGAT
>CAYRNE010000245.1:0-4979 GCA_964425245.1 uncultured Devosia sp. | reverse complement strand
CCCGAGCCGGCGCCGGCGAGCACCAGCAACGGCCCCTCGAAGTGCTCCGCGGCGTTTCGATCACCGCCCGGGAGGGCGAGGTCGTGGCGCTCATCGGCTCCTCGGGATCGGGCAAGTCGACGCTGCTGCGCTGCATCAACATGCTCGAGATTCCGGACAGCGGAACCGTCAGCATCGCCGGGGAACGGATCGAGCTGCGCGGGACACCCCCGCACCGTCACGTCGCCGACGAGAAGCAGATCCGCCGCATTCGCTCCGAGCTGGGCATGGTGTTCCAGTCCTTCAACCTCTGGAGCCACATGTCGGTGCTCCAGAATGTCATGGAGGCGCCGATCCATGTACAGAAACGCCACCCGGACGAAGTGCGCGCCGAAGCCATCGAAATGCTCCGCAAGGTGGGGATCGAGTCCAAGGCCGACAGCTACCCCACCCAGCTCTCCGGAGGCCAGCAGCAGCGCGCTGCGATCGCGCGTGCCCTCTGCATCAACCCCAAAGTCATGCTCTTCGACGAACCCACGTCCGCGCTCGATCCCGAGCTGCAGGTCGAGGTCGTGCGGGTGATCAAGCTTCTTGCCAATGAGGGGCGCACGATGATCCTCGTCACCCACGACATGGATCTGGCGCGTTCGATCGCCCGCCGGGTCGTCTTTCTGCATCTGGGCCGGATCGAGGAGGAGGGCACCGTCGACGAGGTCTTCGGCTCGACCCGCTCGGAACGGCTGAAGCAGTTTCTCAGCGCCGCCGGACACGGCTGATTTTGACCGGGCGGTAAATTGCGATAGCGTGTCGCGGCGTCCCCGGGGAACCTCATTCGACGGGACAACAACGAACACGGCCCCGAAGGCCGGAGATCACAGGAGAGACGAATGAAGAAGCTGATTCTGGCCGCTGCCGCGCTGATCGCGCTCGCCGGGGCCGCGAATGCCCAGACGGTGCGGCTTGGGACGGAAGGTGCCTACGCGCCGTGGAATTTCCTCGATGACAACGGCAACGTCGCGGGTTTCGAGATCGAACTCGGGAACGAGCTTTGCAAGCGCGCCGAGCTCACTTGCGAGTGGGTGGTGAACGAATGGGATTCCATCATCCCGAACCTGCAGGCCGGCAACTACGACGCGATCATGGCCGGCATGTCGATCACCGACGAGCGCAAGGAGTCGATCGACTTCTCCGACAACTACTTCCCGCCCGATCCCTCGAAGTATGTCGCCGCGGCCGGTGCGGAGTTCGACCTCGAGAATCCTTCGGGCCTGAAGATCGGCGTACAGGGCGCGACCATCCAGCACGCCTACGTCGAGGAGAATTTCAGCGCCAACAACACGATCCAGGCTTACGAGACGGCGGATCAGGCGATGGCCGACCTGCTCGCCGGCAACCTCGACGTCATCCTCGCCGACTCCGGCTACCTTGAGCCCATCATTGCGGGCAACCCCGCCATTGCCTTTACCGGACCGGACGTCCTCATCGGCGGTGGCGTCGGCATCGGTTTGCGCAAGCAGGACGACGAACTCGAGCAGAAGCTCAACGCCGCCATCAAGGCCGTCAAGGAAGACGGTACGCTGGACTCGCTGATAGCCAAATGGTTCGAGGGCCGCGGGCCCTACTTCAGCTGATTGCCACCATCGCGAAGCGGGTCTGACGGCCCGCTTCGAACATCCGGGCGGGGGCGATGCCAGATCTGCTGTCGTGGATCGCAGCGACATTGGGCGAAGATGTCGCGTTCTGGCTCGGCTATCTTACCAACGGCAAGCACCTGACATGGTACGCCAGCGTCCAGTACACGCTGACGGCCGCGGTGCTGGGCGCCGTTTGCGCGCTTTGCTTCGGCCTCCTTGGTGCCACTCTCAGGAACTCGCGCTTCGCCCCGCTGCGCCTCATCGGCACAGGCTATATCAACATGGTCCGGGGCGTCCCGGACGTGCTGTTCTTCCTCTTCGTCCCGCTCGCGTTTGAGCAGCTCGTCGAGCTGATCTGGGCGCAGTCCGCCTGCACCCCGGCGGAGCTCGCCGATGAGGCGGGCCGCTGGCCACCCTGCGCGGCAGCCAACTGGCGGCTGGGGACCGTCGAGTATCTGCTGCTCGCCTGCGTGTCGCTCGGCATCGTCTACGGCGCCTTCACGGCCAATGTCATTTCGGGCGCGATGCGGGCCGTGCCGCAGGGCCAGCTGGAGGCGGCGCGCGCCTTCGGTCTGTCCAATAGCCAGGTCCTCTGGCGCATCCACATAAGGCAGATGTGGATCTACGCCCTGCCCGGTCTTTCCAACGCCTGGCTGCTGCTGATCAAGTCGACGTCCCTGCTGTCGCTGCTGCAGATCGCCGACATCGTGCTGTGGGCGGAGCGGCTGGGCGCACCCAATTACGTGAGGACAGCCGGTCTCGTGCACCCGGACTGGCGCTGGGCCTACTATTTCGTCCTCCTCGTCTTCTACATCCTCCTGACATTGATTTCGGAGAAGGCATTCGCGGCGTTGACCCGCTGGGCCGGCAAGGGCATGGCGATCGGGAGCGCGGCGTGATGGATCTCCTGACGCCGATCCTGCGCGACGTCGCGCTGATGGCGCGGCCCTCGCTCTTCAACCTCTACTTTGCCTTCACGTCGATTCCCGTGGGCTTTGTCTTCGCGATCTTCATGGCGCTGGGGAAGGCCTCGCGTAACCGCGTCGTGTCATCGCTGTGCCGCGGCTACATCTATGCCTTCCGCGGATCGCCGTTCTTCATCCAGCTTTTCATGTTCTATTCCGTGGCGCTCGCCTTCAATCTGCCGCTCTGGAAGCCTTTGGGCATCGATTGGTTCGTGCTCCACCCGCTTTTCCTCGGGCCGGCGATCCTTGCGCTTAACACCACCGCATACACGGCGGAAATCTTCCACGGCGCACTGATGACGGTGCCCCGGGGCGAGGTTGAGGCGGCACGCGCCTTCGGCATGACCCGGGCGCAGACGTTTCGATCGGTCATCTGGCCCCACATGATCCGCATCGCCTGGCCCGCCTACACGAACGAGGTGGTCTTCCTCTTCCACGCCACGGCGCTCATTTATTTCACGCTGCCGGTGATCGACAACCAGAAGGACCTGATGAACATGGCCGGCGAGCTGTTCGAACGCGACTACAACGCGTTTCTCCATTTCTCCGTCGCGGCAGGCTATTTCCTCGTCATTTCCCTCTGCATCTTCTTCGTCTTCGGGCTGATCTACCGCCGACTTATGCGACACTTGCCCCGGGCGCCGCGCGTGCGATTCGCGCCGCGCTGGCTTGGCTGACGGGGATGACCGGACGGGGGCGGAAGCGATGTCGTTCGAACGCAAGTCGATTGCGCTGAAGGAGGATACGCCGGGGACGGTGACCGAGTTCGTTTGGTATGTCGTCGGCCCGGCGGATGCTCCCGAGAAGGTGCATTTGCAGGCCGGGCTGCACGCGGACGAGCACCCCGGCACGCTGCTGCTTCATCACCTGCTGCCCATGCTGCATCACGCCGACGAACAGGGGCTTCTGCGGGCCCGCTTCACCGTGATGCCGGTCGTCAACCCGCTCGGGCTCGGCAACATCGCGTTCAATCGTCACATCGGCCGCTACGATCCGCACTCCGGCGTCAACTACAACCGCCGCTGGCCGGACCTCTTCTCGCTGATCCGGACGCAGCTCAGCGGCCGCCTGAACGAAGACGAGCGCTTCAACGTCAACCTCATCCGCAAGGCCGTCGCGCAATGGATCGAGAGCCAGGAGCCGCGTACGGCCGCCGACCAGCTGCGCCTGCTCGTCCTCAAGGAGGCGCACGACGCCGAGTTCATCCTCGATCTCCACTGCGACTCCGACTCGCTGCTGCATATCTTCACCGCGCCCGAGCTGATGCCCGAGCTGCAGGATCTAAGCGACTGGATGGGCGCGGCCGCGACGCTCACTGCCGCCGACAGCGGCGGCGGATCGTTCGACGAGGTGCTGCCGCAGCTCTACCGCAAGGTGGCGCAGGCCAACCCGGGCAAGCCCGTCCCGATGGCGAGCGCCGCCGCAACGCTCGAGTATCGCGGCGCCGCAGATGTGTTCGATACGCTCGCCGCCGACGATGCGCGGCGGCTCTTCGGCTTCCTCTGCGGCCGCAACCTGATCGACGCCGATCCCGGTGAGCGGCCGCCGCCGGCGCCGGCGGCTACCCCGCTCGAAGCGACCGAGATCGTCCGCGCCGACCGGCCGGGCCTCCTTGCCTATCATGTTGAGCTGGGCGATCGCGTCAGCCGCGGTCAGCCGATCGCCGACCTCGTTAGCCTCGATGGTGCGGACGCCTTCATAGGGCGGCGCCCTCTCGTTGCCGGCACCGATGGGTTCGTCTTGTCGCGATCGCTAGAGAAGTACGTGACGCGGGGCGCTTCCGTCGCCAAGATCGTCGGCACGCAACCGCTGCCGGCGCGGCGGGGCGCTTACCTCCTCGAAGACTGACTCGGGCCCTTGGGCAGCACCACACTCTGCGCTGCGACGAGCCGAGGGATGAGGATATGCTCTCGCGGCGGGATGGATGTTCCACCCCTCGCCTTGATGCGATCGATGACAAACTGAGGCAAGCACGCGATGGTCGAAGTGGACTACTAGCGACCGGATCGCGCAGATGCACGCCGACGAGCTCGAAGCGATCCGGCATGGCCGCCGCGATCCGCGTGAAGAACTCCGCACGCCACCCGCCCCCGATGAGACCGAAGCGGATGGGTGCGGTCATTATCACCCGAGCCCGTGCAGACGATGCGTAAGCGCCCGCTCGACCCCGCGCAGCTCGGCGAGCCCCTTGAGGCGGCCGATCGTGGGGTACCCGGGCTGCGACCGGCGGCCGAGGTCGTCGAGAATGTCCTGCCCATGGTCCGGGCGCATCGGAATGTTCCAGTCGGCGCGGCCTTCGGCCTTCCGCCTCCGCTCCTCTGTAACAACCTCGGCAATAAGCGCCACCATGTCGGTGTCGCCCTCGAGACCACGCGGCCATTCGAAGCCAGACCGAGCAGTT
>CAYRNE010000244.1:0-4983 GCA_964425245.1 uncultured Devosia sp. | reverse complement strand
GGCCCTGGTGTATGAGGAAGGCAACCTGATAAAGCGGGCCATCCGCGATCTCTACACGCGCGACATCGAGGAAGTTTTCGTCGAAGGCAACGACGCCTATCAGGCGGCGAAAAAGCTCATGCGCATGATGATGCCGAGCCACGCGAAGCGGGTGCAGCCCTACAGGGACTCCATTCCGCTGTTCCACCGCTACCAGGTGGAAACCCAGCTGGAATCGATGCACAACCCGGTGGTTCAGCTCAAATCGGGCGGCTATCTCGTCATCGACACGACCGAGGCGCTGGTCGCCATAGACGTCAACTCCGGACGGTCCACCAAGGAACGCAATATCGAGGAGACCGCGGTCAAGACCAACCTGGAAGCGGCCAGCGAGGTCGCGCGCCAGCTCCGGCTGCGCGATCTCGCGGGGCTCATCGTCATCGACTTCATCGACATGATGGAGAACCGATCCAACCGGGCGGTCGAGCGCAAGCTCAAGGAATGCCTCAAGAACGACCGCGCCCGCATCCAGGTGGGCCGCATCAGTCACTTCGGCCTCCTCGAGATGAGCCGTCAGCGCATCCGCTTCGGCGTGATCGAAAGCTCGACCCACAAGTGCCCGACCTGCGCCGGCACCGGCCTCGTGCGCTCGGTGGAGAGCCTCGCCCTCATGGTCATGCGCCAGGTCGAGGACCACGTGCTGCGCAAGCCCGGCCTGTCGATCAACGTGCGTGTGCCGACCGACGTCGCGCTCTACATGCTGAACACCAAGCGCGGCACGCTGAACGCGCTCGAGGCGAGGTACAGCCTCTCGATCACCATCGTTGCCGACGATCATGTCGGGCCCGCCCACTTTGCGATCGAACGCGGTGAGGCCCGGGTACCCGAGTATCGCGAAGCGCAGCCGGGCACCCACGTCCGTCTCGATACCGCGGCACTGGGCGATGCCGCCGAAGCAGACGCCGAAGACGAGGTTGAGGACGACGACGAGGAGGCCGGAGAGCGCGCCGCTCGGGCCGACGATGGCGAGCGCGGTGGACGTCGCCGTCGCCGCCGCCGCGGCCGAGGCGAGAAGGGCGAGCGCGGCGATCATCGCGGCGATCATCACGGCGAGCGCCACGCACAGGCCGATGAGCCCGCAGTGGCCGAGAACGGCGACGCGGATGCGGAGGGCGAGCGCACCCATGCGGCCAACGGTGAGTCGCGCGAAGACGGCGACGAGCATCGCCGGCGCCGCCGGCGGGGCCGTCGCGGCGGCCGCCGTAATCGCCGTCCGGGGGAAGAGGCTGTGGAGCGCATCGAAACGAACGGCGATGCGTCCGCCGCTCAGGTGACGGACGAAGCAGCCTTTGCCGAGGACGCCGGGGCCTCTCCGGAAGCCGCAACCGCCGAGGAACTCCATGGCCGCGCCGTGGGTGACGAGGAGCCGGTCGAGGCCGGGGAGCCCGTGTCCAAGCCGAAGCGGACGCGCAGGACGCGCAAGGCGGCCGACGCGGATGCCGTTGTTCAGGACGAGCCGGCCGTTGTCGAAGGCGAGGCCGCCCTGGCCGAGGCAAAGCCGAAGCCGCCGCGTCGTGGACGCAAGAAGGCCGAACCGGCCGTGGCGGAGGCAGTCCCAAGTGCTGCCGCAGCCGACGAGGCCGCAACAGGCGCCGCATCCGCTGCTTCGCGCGAGGAAAGAACGCCCGAGCCTGCCCCGGCCGAGGCCGAAGCGGCGCGCCGGCCGAAGAAGGAGCTGCCGCCCGACGAGATTGTCGTCAGCACCACCGCCGAAGAGGTCAAGCCCAAGAAGGGCTGGTGGAACCGCGGCTTCTTCGGCTGAGCGGCGCCTCTCCGCCCTTCGGCCCAACCAACCTGTCCTCCTGAATGGCCCGGCTTGTCCGCGTCATTCAGGAGCGTTGCCTCACTTCCCCAGATAGCGCCGCATCCGCTCCAGCGCCTCCTCGACCGTCTCTCTGGTCCCGGCGTAGGAGAAGCGCACGAAGCGGTCGCCGTTCACCCGATCGAAATCGACCCCAGGCGTGACCGCCACGCCCACCGCCTCCAGCAGGTCCTTGCAGAACGCCATGGAGTCGTTGGTGAACTTGCCCACGTCGACATAGGCGTAGAACGCCCCGTCGGGCTCGCGCAGGTCGCCGAAGCCGAGCGCCGACAGCCCCTCTGCGAGGATATGCCGGTTCACGGCGTAGCTCGCCTTCTGGGCCTCGGCATAGTCGCGTTCGCCGAGCGCCACGACGGCCGCAGTCTGGCTCAGCGTCGGCGCGGAAATATAGAGGTTTTGTTGCAGCATCTCGCCGCGCCGCCGGATATCCGCGGGCAGGATCATCCAGCCGATCCGCCAGCCCGTCATGCAGTAGTACTTGGAGAAGGAGTTGACGACTATCGCATCGCGCGTGAATTCGAGCGCGCTCGCCGACGGCCCGCGATAATCGAGACCGTGGTAGATTTCATCCGAGATCAGTCGCACGCCGAGGCGCGCGCAGGTCTCGACGATCTCGCGCAGCCCCTCCCGCGTCACGGCCGCGCCCGTCGGATTGGCGGGCGAGGCGAAGAGCAGCGCGTCGAACGGTTCGCGCCGGTAGGCTGCCTCGACGTCCCGGCCCGAAAGCCGCCAGCCGGCCGCTGCCACGAGCGGGATTTCGACCGGCCGGTAACCCAGGCCCTCGATGGTATTGAGGTACGCCGGATACCCCGGGCGCGTCACGGCGATCCTCGCACCGGGCGCGAGGGCCGCCAGGAACGCGAGCACGAATCCGCCGGAAGAACCGGTCGTTGCGATGATCTCCTCAGGATTAACGTCAACCCCATGCAGACGCCCATAGTAGGCGCTAAGTCCCCGCCGGAGCTCGGCGATGCCGGCGAAATGCGTGTAGTTCTGCGGCAGGTCGAGCACCCCCGCCACCGCCTTACGCACCTTCGGCGCCGGCGGCGCGCCGGGCTCGCCAGAGACGAGGTAGCAGATCGACCGTCCCCCGGCCTCGAGCTCCTTGGCGCGGCCGTGGATTTCCATGACGTAGAAGGGGCGGAGACCGCCTGTCGGGGCGGGTTCGGGATGCTGGCTCATGCCACCCGCCTAGACTGAAGCCGTTCTGGGCTCAACAAGAATTGATGCGGCGCGGCACCGCCTTGCTTACGTCCTGATGACACTTCACTGCTAAGGCAATAGTGCTTTCCCTCGTGCGTCTGGAGCGCAACGTGCCCCGCCTCACCCTGTTGCTGTTCGCGATCGTCGCTGTCCTCGGTTTCGCCGTGGCATGGATCGCTGTTCGCCCGCCTCCGGCAGGTCTCTCCGAGCAGCAGGTCCGCGCCATCGTCAGCGACGCCATGGCGGCCGAACCCGCGCCGCTGACCGACGAGAACGTCCGTGGGCTGATCGCGGCCGCCCTCGCCGAGCGCGAGGCTGCCCGCCCGCAGTCGCACGCGGTGCTCGACCCGGAAATCCTCAATCCGATGATCGAGGAGTACCTCCTTGCCAACCCGCGCATCCTGCAGCGGGTCTCGGAGGCGCTCGATACCGAAATCCGGCAGGCGGAGGCCGAGCGCGCCCGCGCCGCGATCGCCGAAATGCATACGGCGATCTTCGACGACCCGGATCATGTCGTCCTCGGCAATCCGAACGGCGACGTAACCCTCGTCGAAATGTTCGATTACAACTGCGGCTACTGCCGCCAGGCGATGCCCGACCTTGCCGCGCTGATCGCCGAGGATCCCAACCTCAAGGTGATCCTCAAGGAGTTCCCGATCCTCTCCGAAGGCTCCATGGAAGCCGCGCGCGTCGGCGTGGCTTTCGCGCAGGCCGGCGGGGATTACTGGCAGTTTCACCAGAAGCTCTTCACCTCGCGCGGGCAGGTCAACGGCGAGACGGCGCTCGCCGCGGCGCAGGACCTGGGGATGAGCCGGGTGAGCCTCGAGCTCGAGATGAATACGCCCGAGGTCGAGGGCATCCTCGACAAGAGCTACGAAATCGCACGCAGCCTCGGGGTTTCGGGCACGCCGACCTACATCCTCGGCGACGAGATCATCCCCGGCGCTATCGGCCTCGACGCCCTGCGCCAGCGGATCGCCAACATGCGCGCCTGCGGAGAAACCGCCTGCCCGGCGCCGGGCGACACGGCGGCGCTCGCCGGCCAGCGGAGCTGACCGCAAGGAGGGCCTGCCGCCACGGCTCCGGCCAGGAACCTTGCTTTTTCGTGCAATTCCTTTAGTTCGGCTTGCCTCCAGGCAGGCGGAACGGCAGAACCTGAACAACAATGGCCAAGCGCATCCTCGTCCTCAACGGGCCGAACCTCAACATGCTCGGCGTCCGTGAACCCGCCACCTACGGGTCGCAGACGCTCGCCGACATCGAGAAGATGTGCAAGGCCGAGGGAAAGGCGCTGGGCCTGACGGTCACCGCGCGGCAATCAAACCACGAGGGCGAGCTCGTCACCTGGATCCAACAGGCACTGGGCAGCTTCGAGGCCATCGTCATCAATCCCGGCGGCTATTCCCACACGTCGGTCGCCATCCACGATGCGCTGCGGGCGGTCGCCCTGCCGGTGGTCGAGGTGCACCTCAGCAACATCCACCAGCGCGAGCCCTTCCGCCACCACTCCTATGTGTCCTCCGTCGCCTTTGGCGTCATTTGCGGCTTCGGCGCTGCGGGGTATAAGCTCGCGCTCAGCGCACTGGCCGAGAAACTATAAGAATGTCCGACCGGGAGGCAGACAAGATGACCAAGGCGTCCTCCACGTCTGATCAGGATCTGATCCGCGCCATCGCCGAGCTTCTCAACGAGCAGGACCTTGCCGAGATCGAGATCGAGCGCGACGATTTCCGCGTCCGCGTGACACGCGTCCTCGCCGGCCAGGCCGCCCAGCATGTTGCGGTCCCCGCCTACGCCCCTCCCGCTGCGCCGGCGGCGCCGCAGCCGCCGGCGATGCCGGCCGGCGCCGCGGCGAACCTGCAGGCTGCTCATGACGAACTCGCCGCAAATCCGGGGACGCTCACTTCGCCCATGGTCGG
>CAYRNE010000243.1:0-5035 GCA_964425245.1 uncultured Devosia sp. | reverse complement strand
TAGTCGCCGGTCAGCATGTCCTCGAGCCACATGATCCCGTAGGGCTCCACGGCGCGGGCGAAGCGGATCGCGTCGCCGAGGAACCAGCCAGGACCGCAATCGAGGGCGAGGCTGACCCTGTCGCCCAGCACCTCCTTCATGGCGATGACGCAGTCGATCATGTGCGCCATGGCGCGCTCGCTGAGCTGGCCCTGATCCATCGCACCATGGTACCCGGCCTTCTTCTGCACCGTTCCGTAATGGAAGCCGTCGATCGTGTCCTTCATCGTCGAATGAAAGCCGATCCCCTGCTTGACCATGAAGAACTTCTCGGGCCGCTCCATCATCCATCTGACGTCTTCGGCATAGTCCTGCGGCGTGTTGCCGGTGGCCTTGCGGCGGATCGAGCCGTTGTAGACGCGGACCTTGTCGCGCACCTTGCCGCCGAGGAGCTTGTAGACCGGCACTCCTGCCGCCTTGCCGGCCACATCCCATAGCGCATGCTCGATGGCGCTCACCGCCGCGCCATAGGGCTTGAACGAGCCGCGCTGGCGGATCTTCAGCATGCAGCGTTCGACGTCGGTGGGATCCTCGCCGATGAGCGCATCGCGGAAATGGAGGACCCACGGCTTGAGATAGGGCTTGGTCCATTCGACTTCGCCGAGACCGTGGAGGCCCTCGTCGGTGACAATGCGGACGATCGGGTGGCGGCCGATGACAGCGCACCTGAGGTCGGTAATCTTCATCTGTCGTTCTCGCGTCAATATGCCCGCGGGCCGAGCCCCGCGGCTGCAGGCCAGTCGTCAGCTCCAGGTGCGGTCCCAGGAGTACTCGTCGTTCCATTGATCGGTCGGCAGCCAGATGCCTTCGACACCCTGCTGCAGGTGCTGGCCGATCACCTCGTCGTCGATGTCGTCGATCCCGAGGCCGGGCTTGTCCGGCACCTCGATGAAGCCGTTGCGGACGAGCGGTTTTGGCAGGCCGGTGACGATGTCGTCCCACCAGGGGACGTCGACGGTGTGGTATTCGAGCGCCATGAAGTTCTCGGTCGCCGTCGCGACGTGCGCCGCAGCCATCGCAGCGATGGGGCTCTCGGCCATGTGGATAGCCATGGCGACGCCGTAGTCCTGCGCCATGTCGCCGATCTTCTTGGTCTCGAGGATGCCGCCGGAGGTAAGCAGGTCCGGGTGAATGACGGAGACGCCGCCGCTCTTGAGGAGCGGCTCGAACCCTTCCTTCAGGTAGATGTCCTCGCCGGTGCAGATCGGCACGGTGGTCGATTGCTGCAGCTGCCGGTACTGGTCGGTGTACTGCCAGGGGACCACGTCCTCGAGCCAGGCCGGCACGTACTTCTCGATGCGCCGCGCGAGGCGGATGCCGTTCTGCAGCGAAATATGGCCGATGTGATCGATGGCGAGCGGGATCTCCATTCCGATCACCTCCCGCACTTCGGCGATGTACTGCTCCAGCAGGTCGAGTCCCTTGTCGGAGAAGCTCAGTCCGGTGAAGGGATGACGCACGTTGTGGATGTCGTAGACGGCGTTGCGCGCCCGGCGATCCTCCAGTGCCTTGACCGGGCCCCGGCCGGGATGCACGCGGTAGCCCTCGAGCGAACCCGTCGGCGCTACCACGGCTCCGGGGACATCGGCGATCTGCATGAGGCCGAGGTCCATCTTGAGGAAGGTATAGCCGATCTCCATCCGCTCCTTTAGACGCCGGCCTGTCTCCGTGCCGCTCGGCCGTTCGGCATCCGTGTCGCAATAGACGCGGACCTTTTCGCGGAAGCGTCCGCCGAGCATCTGGTAAACCGGAACACCGTATGCCTTGCCGGCGAGATCCCAGAGCGCGATCTCCACCGCGGAAACGCCGCCGCCCTGGCGGCCGTGCCCGCCGAACTGCTTGATGCGGCGAAACAGACGGTCGATGTCGCAGGGGTTCTCGCCGAGCAGCCGGCTCTTCAGCATCAGCGCGTAGGTGGCGCTCGCGCCGTCGCGCACCTCGCCCAGGCCGACGATGCCTTGGTTGGTGTAGATTTTCAGCAGCGCGGAGGTGAACGGCGCCCCGGCGATTTCGGCGACGCGCATGTCGGTGATGCGCAGCTCGCTCGGACGCGAGTTCGTATTCACGCGATCCCCGATGCGGTCGATCGCCGGCTCCGGCTTGGTGGTCGTGGCAGTCAAGTTCGGTCTCCATGGCGCCCGTTCACGACGGGCGGTTGTTCGGGATCGGCGTCAGTGTTGCCGAGTTCGTCCGGATCAGCTGAGTGCGATCTCGTTGGCCTGCAGGTACTCGCGGTTCATCTCGATACCGAGCCCCGGTGCCCTGGGCAGGCGGAGGGCGCCGCCGGCATTGTCGAGAGGAGTGACGATGAAGGGGTTGTAGGGTGAGAGATCCCAGCGCGAGGTCTCGAGCCGGTAGAAGTTCGGCACGGTCATCATGACATGCGCGCCGGCGACGACGTTGATGGGGCCGCTCGCATCATGCGGCGATACCGGAACGTAATAAGCTTCGCAGAGGGCCGAGATCTTCTTGAGCTCCGTGATGCCGCCGGTCCAGGTCACGTCCGGCATGATGTAGTCGGCGAGCTTGTGCTGGAGGACCTGGACGAAGTCCCATTTCGTGTGGCCGCGCTCGCCCCAGGAGATCGGCGCGTTCACCTTCTCGCGCACCTGCTTCAGCGCTTCGATGCTTTCGGGCGGTACGGGCTCCTCGAACCAGTCGATGTTGCCGGCTTCCTCGAGCGTGCGGCAGAGCCGGATGGCGGTGGGCACGTCGAAGCGTCCATGCGCGTCGATCAAGAGCTCGATGTCGGGACCGGTGGTATCGCGGATCAGCGCGGTGAGCTCGGCAGCCTCGCGCTCGTCCTCGCGTGACATCATGCCGTCGAGGTAACCGTCGCGTTGCTCGCGGGAGCCCTGGTAGGGGAACGGATCGAACTTCAGCGCCTTGTGGCCCGAGTCGACGATCGCCCTGATTTCCGCAATCACGCCTTCGGTGCTCGTGAACTTGCTCTGGTCGGGATGCGTGTAGAGGGAAATCTCGTCGCGCACCGGGCCGCCGAGCAGCTCATAGATCGGCTTGTCGAGAACCTTGCCGCGGATATCCCAGAGGGCGATGTCGATCGCGCTCACGCATTCGACGCCGGCGCCGCGGCTGCCCATGTAGGTGAAGCTGCGGAAGACCTTGTGCCAGAGCCGCTCGATCTGCGCGGGATCCTCGCCGGCAAGCGACGCGCCGAGCTGGCGCAGGATCGAGCAGAGCGCACGGTTGGCGTTTTTCGTGGTGGTCGTGATCTCGCCCCAGCCGCTCACGCCCTCGTCGGTCGTGACCTCGACGAACAGAAATTCCCCCCAGTACGACGCGGCCGTCTTGACGAGCCACGGCCTTATCCCCGTGATCTTCATGCTCTTCGCTTCCCTGTGCGACTGATCGTTTCCTCGGGCCTGCCCGTTCAGACTGCGGCCATCCGCTGCATCTTCCTGGCGCGCATCTGCTCGACGATGTGCCGGCCCGAACCGGCAACGTGGCGCGCGATCGTGTCGGCGGCCCGGTCGGCGTCCTGCGCCTTGATGCAGCCGATCAGCTCGCGATGATCGCGCAGCACCGAGGCGCGGCGGGCGAGCGTATAGTCCATCCGTCTCGTCACGGCCCTCAGAACCTCCCGGTTCTTCCACCAGAGTTCCGCGGCGTGGCGGTTGTAGTGGCGCTCGTACATCAGCGTGTGGAAGGCGGTGTCGAGTTCGCTGTGGAGAATGGTGTCCTTGAAGTCGTTCTCCTCGATGAGCGCCTGCAGCCGCTCGAGCTCGACGATGTCCTCGTCGGTCGCCATGCCGACGAACCAGCGGGTGAGGAAGGGCTCGATCAGCCCCGTCACCTCGGAAATGTCGCGGATGAAATCTTCGTCGATCGGCCGCACCCGTGCCCCCCTGTTGGGGGTCATGATGACGAAGCCTTCCCCGCGCAGCAGTTGCAGGGCCTCCCGGACAGGATTGGTGGAGGTGCCGTGGCGCTTGGCGAGGTCCGCCACGATCAGCCGCTCATTGGCATCGAGCCGGCCTTCGATGATGTCCTCGCGGATGATCTCGTAGAGCTCTCCGCCCTCCGGCGTGCCGACGATGTTCTCCAGGCCGGCAGGCGGTTTCGCCTTGAAATTCTTCATCAATGTCGACGCGGCGCCCCTTCCCTCGACCATTGATACACGCTCCCGGGCCAATTGCCACGTTCGATTTCATACTCATGTTTGCAGAGATAATGTACAATCCAATTCGATTGACACGCAATCCTGCATCTGCAACGCTACATTCCGTGTGAACCGATACATAAGAGAGCCGACAAGGCTCCGGCACAAGGACGACGCGCCAAGCTGAGGCGCGAGGTGGAACGAGGGAGGACTTTGATGACGAAACTCACACGCGCCCGCTCGCTGGGGCGCGCCTTGCTGGCGACCGGGCTCGCGACGTCGCTGATGACATCGACGGTCATGGCGCAGAGCCTCGATCTGAGCCAGTGGTCGCCCGAGTACGTGCGGTCGATCGCCGGGACCGAGGA
Source organism: uncultured Devosia sp. (assembly GCA_964425245.1). Lineage (GTDB taxonomy): Bacteria > Pseudomonadota > Alphaproteobacteria > Rhizobiales > Devosiaceae > Devosia_A. The sequence continues at coordinate 508 of CAYRNE010000243.1, read as the reverse complement.
ATTCGATACGGTCGGGCACTGCAATTCGATCACCCCGACCGACTACGAAGGCAGGCTGACGTTCTGGTACCAGGGCATTTTCGAGGGCGACCCCGAAATCATGCGCCAGAACTACCGCGATTTCTTCGCGGCCTTCCGTGCGACCTACCCCAATATCGAGCTTGAAGAGCAGGGCATCACGTACAACGAGCTGCTCGACAAGTTCCGCACCGCGCTGCTCGGCAACGCGGCGCCGATGGCGATCCGCCTGCAGATCCTTGGCGGCACGGAGTTTGCGGCAAAGGGTTACCTGCAACCCCTCAAGCCCGAGGACGTCGGCTATTCCACCAATGACTTCTGGCCCGGCGCCATGAAAGCGGTGACCTGGGAAGGCGAGGTCTACGGCATCCCGACCAACAACGAGACGATGGCGTTCATCTGGAACGCCGACATCTTCGAGCGGGCGGGGCTCGATCCCGAGAAGGCGCCCGAAACCTGGGACGACGTGGTCGAATACTCCCGCATCATC
>CAYRNE010000242.1:0-5036 GCA_964425245.1 uncultured Devosia sp. | reverse complement strand
TCTGCTCAATCGTAAGACGGCCGCAATAGCCAAACAGAGGCCTGCCGGCTTCCGCCGCCGTCTCCGCGCGTGCCGGTGCCGGTAGCGGCTCGAGGCCGTTGTGGATCAGCACCACAGGCAAGCGCGGCGCCAGGGCATTGATGTCGGCGACTTCGCTCCTGCCGGTGGCGTGCGCGGCGACCGCGCCCCGCAGGAGCCGGCGTTCGAAGAGGCGGAAATAGATCTGCTTGGCCAAGCGGTTCCGCCGCCACCCCCTGGGATCGTGCCCGCCGTGGGGGCTCTGCACCCACGGGATTCCGAGCCGCTCGAGCTCGCGCGAGATCGCATGGAACTCCGTGACGAAGACGGAGTGGAAATGGACGATCGTCTCGCCGCGCGGCAGGGCCGCCAGCGCCTTGCGCAGCGGTTCGGGGGCACGCAACCTGAATCCGAAGGCACGAAAGAGATGCAGCGGATAGTCGTGGACATGGCGGACAACCCCCGGCGTGGCCGTAAGCCCCCAGACCTCCACATCGCGCCCTGCCCTCGACTGTTCGTTCGCGAGATCGTGGACGATTCGGTTGACCCCGTTCATGGTGTTGGGGTCGGCCTTGCCCTTGATGACGTGAATGATCTTCACCGGCGAAAGGCTCCGATGAAGCTTGTCGCCAGGGAGGCGAAGAGCACTGCATTCACAGCCGCAATACCGACGATGGCTCCCGTCAGGCCGAAGAAGTGAATGAGCGGCCAGGCGGCCGTCAGCGTGAACGCGCTACCCCATGCGTAGCTCACGAATATCGGACGTGTGCGCTCCACGGCGAGGAACGCGTAACGCAGCGGCACTGCAGCGGCCAGGAGGACGTAGGCTATCGCATAGCCGGCGACCAACCAGCCATAGCCGGCGAAGCCGTCGCCGTAGACGAGCGCCAGCCAGAAACGCGCCGGCACCGCCAGGACCAGACCGAACAGTGCCGTCCCCAGGGTGCCGATCAACAGCAGCCGCAGAACGAATCTGCGCAGGGCCTCGTTGCCGTGCGTATGCTGAAGCCTCGCCGCGCGTGGGGGCACGATATTGTCGGCTGCCTGGAAGAACACGTGCGTCACGCCGATGAGCGTCTGTGCGGCGCGCAATGCGCCGGCTGCCGCAGGACCGAGCATGGCGCCCGACAGGAGGACGAAGAAGTTGCCGGTCGTCCACTGAAGAATTGCCGAAGCAACGAGCCAGCGCGAGAAGCGGACGTTCCGGGAAAGCGTGGCGATGGTGGTTGCGCCCGAAGGCCGGCGCCAGCGAGGCATCGCGCCGGCAAATGCGCCGATGCCGGCGAGCGAGGCCACCGCTACCGCCCACAGGGCAGACTCGACGCTTGCCGTCGCACTCGACAGGACGGCGACGAGAGCGCCCATCTGGATGGCATAGCGAAGCGCATCGCTTCGCATTACGATGGCGGGACGCCCGACGGTAAAATTGTAGCGCCGGAGAAACTCCTGCACCTGGCTCGATACGATGCAGGCCGCGACGGGCAGGATCAGGCCGTCATAGGTCCAGGCTACGCCGGCAAGGCGAACCGCGGCCAACCCGGTGAGGGCGAGCGCCACTGTCAGCAGCGTGACGGCCAGCTGCTGATGGAGCGTCGAGGCATAGTAGGATTCCGCGTGCTCGGCAGACTGCTTCGGCCCGACGCTCATCAGCGGCATGGTGATGGCGGCCGTCACGAGGCTCTGGGCAAGCAGCACGACGAGCCACGACATGGCGAAGACGCCGAAGCCGTCGGGGCCGAGAAACTGGGCGACAATGACCGTGGTCGCGAAATTGGCTCCGCTGACCACGATCTGATCGGCGAGCGTCCAATTGATCGCGCCATGGCGAATGAGGCCTCGCCATCCCGGACCGGCAGGCTCGCGGTTCGCTTCCACGCCACTTCCCTGCAGAGCTTTAGTCACGGCTTGTCCATGGGCCACTTTGCCCGCAATAGCCATACGAGCTTCGGCCCCACGTCAATCGGGCTCGACCGGTCATGCGAGAACATGGTCAACGCCGAACTGGCCGTCACGGCAGCGGTGGACGTGGCGACGACCTTCACCATCTTTTCGACCGGCAATTGACGGCCTGCCGCCTGCCGGGCATGAAACCTGCGTCTCCGCCGCAAATCCAACGTACTTGATCGTTTACTTCCGGCCGGGGTCAGGATCGCAGAGTGAGTATCGCATGACCGTCGCGCTCGTTACCGGTGCGGGTGGGCTGATTGGTTCGGAGACCACAGCATTTCTGATCGACAAGGGCCTCGACGTCCTCGGCATCGACAACGACATGCGCGCCTACTACTTCGGCGCCGAAGCATCGACCAAATGGCGCCTCGCCGAGCTTGCGGCCCGTTTCCCGCGCTTTCGCAACGCCGCGATCGATATTCGGAATTTCGATGCATTGCGCGACCTCGTGGGGCAGCTGGGGAACGATCTGGGCCTCGTTGTTCATGCCGCCGCGCAGCCGTCGCATGACTGGGCAGCACGCGAGCCGTTTACCGACTTCGGGGTCAACGCACAGGGAACGTTGAACGTCCTCGAGGCGGTGCGGCAGAAGGCGCCGGGTGCGGCATTCATCTATCTCTCCACCAACAAGGTCTATGGGGACGCGCCCAACCGGCTGCCGCTCATCGAGCAGGACACGCGGTGGGAGATCGACCGGTCGCACCCTTTCCACGCGCGCGGCATCGGCGAGTCGATGAGCATCGACCGGTCGATGCACAGCCTGTTCGGGGCTTCGAAACTGGCGGCCGATGTCATGGTCCAGGAGTACGGCCGCTACTTCGGCATGAATACAGTATGCTTCAGGGGAGGATGCCTGACCGGCGGCGGACACTCCGGCACTGAGCTGCACGGCTTCCTGGCCTACCTCATGAAGTGCACGGCTACCGGGAGCAGGTACACTGTGTACGGCTACAAAGGCAAACAGGTTCGGGACAACATTCATGCCCGCGATCTCGTGGAGGCCTTCTGGCACTTCTTCCAGCGCCCCGGCCCCGCGCGCGTCTACAACATCGGCGGGGGGCGCTTTGCCAACGTCTCCATGATTGAGGCCATCAGGCTATGCGAGGATATCGCCGGGAAGTCTCTGAACTGGACCTATTCGGACACGAGCCGCGCGGGCGACCATATCTGGTGGGTGTCGGACCTGATGGCGTTTCTCGAGGACTATCCAGACTACCGCCTGACGTTCGACATTCGCGCCACGCTTGAGGACATCTACGAGGCGGGCCGGCAACGGTGGCGTGCCGTTGATTGATTTCGGCAGGTTCAGCATTCTCGGTGTCATGGTCAACGCCATCGACTACGAAGGCGCTGTTTCGAGAATCATGGCCGCCGCATCGGAGCGCCGGGCGCTCGCGGTCTCGGCGCTTGCCGTACACGGCGTGATGACGGGTGCGCTCGACAGGAGTCACCTCTTTCGCCTTAACGCTTTCGATCTGATCGTGCCTGACGGACAACCGGTGCGCTGGGCCCTGCGGTTCCTTCACGGGATCAGGCTCCCTGATCGCGTGGCCGGTCCGGATCTCAGCGTGAAGATACTCGACCGCGCCGAAGCCGAAGGACGCTCGATCTTTCTGTTCGGGAGCAGCAAGGACGTGCTCGAGGCGCTCCTGGCGGCGCTTCGCAAGCGTCACCCCCGTTTGCTCGTCGCCGGCTACGAGCCGTCTTCCTTCCGCACGCTTTCCGCTCAGGAAGACCGCCTGCTCGACGAACGCATCATCGCTTCGGGCGCCGATATCGTCTTTGTCGGCCTGGGCTGTCCGAGACAGGAAGTCTTCGTCTACGAGCATGCCAAGGCGATCAGCCGCCCCATGCTCGCGGTCGGCGCCGCTTTCGATTTCCATGCGGGGTTTCGGCGACGGGCCCCCAAGTGGATGCAGACCTTCGGTCTCGAATGGCTGACCCGGCTCGCCGCCGAACCGGGTCGGCTATGGAAGCGCTATCTCCTTTTGAGCCCGCTTTACGTTGCGCTGATCCTCGCCCAGAGGTTGGGCCTGTTCTCTCCATCGTCCATAGCCGGACCGCCGGAGCCCATACGCTACGGCTGATGAGGCGCTGGCCCGCTTCGATTACGGCAGCGCGTCGGCGAACACCCTGACCGAAGCAGGCGTCAGCGGCCCGGCGCTGCAGGTACCGAGCTTCCCTTCGGCTTCGCAAAGATCGAAGAACGCGCGGATCGTCCCACCGGCAAGCTGTCCGTCGCGCGCGCCATCGTAGTACCCCAGCCGCGTCAGCGCCGTCTGGAGAATGTAAACATACGCGTTCTCGTTGATGGCAGGTATGCTCGCGATCGTGTCGCCACGCAGCACCGGCGGCAGAGCCAATACGTCGTCGGTAACGTCGTCGCCGGGCCTGGCGCCGTTGGTGCGCACGAGCTCGATCAGCATGGCCCCGCGCAGCGGATCGTCGTCCGCCAGGCTGGTCTCGATGCTGGCATAGCGCTCGTTCGCCGCTCTCAGATTGCGGTCGACTCCCTCGTATCTGCCGAGCAGGAGTTCGACGAGCCGGCGCGTTGCCTCAAGGCTGCCGCCGTCGGCCGCTCGCTCGAGTATCGGAACCGCGGCCGCGGCATCGGGAGCAACGCCTCGTCCTTCGATCAGGGCGTCGGCGAGCATGAGGTCGGCGCCGGCTACTCCTTCCTCGATGGCGCGACGCAGCAATTGCTCACCGTCCTGGGGCGTGCCGGTTGCAAACGCGCCGTCCAGATATCCGGCGGCGAGCCCCATAAGGGCGTCCGAGTCGCCGTTGCGGGCAGCGGCGAGCAGATACTCTTCCGCTTTGGGAAGGTTGGCGGGCATGCCCTCGGAGCCGAGATAAAGATTGCCGAGGCGTGCCAGCACGGCGGTTTCACCCTCTGCGACGGCCCGCTCGTAGAACGCCGCGGCCCGCATCAAATCCCGCGCCACGCCGTTTCCCGCGCTGAAGGCGTCGCCAAGCGCAGCCAGCACCGCCATGTCCAACTCTGATGGTGGCAATAGGAGCATCGAGCAAACCTTCTTGTACGGCCAACTGAGCCGCCAGAAATCCATCGG
>CAYRNE010000241.1:0-5042 GCA_964425245.1 uncultured Devosia sp. | reverse complement strand
TCTGGCGATCGGCGATGTCGGGCGGCCGGGCGACAGTTGCGTCGCATCGCCGTGATGGCAGCAAGTTTGATTCTCAGTCAGGCGACATATCAGCGATCCACAAGTTGGGGCATATCCTTATCGATCACTTCGTAATCGACACCAAGTTCTACAAAGATCTCCAGGCTCACTTGATGGTCTTTGGGGGCGAGGGCGAGGTCTTGAGGTTCTGGCGGAAGATTCGAGAAGAGGCAGACGATGCGGGCAAGTGGCCGATGCTGATCCTCAAGCAGAATCGCCAGCATGAGCTTGTCGGTCTCTGCCATCAGGGAGCTGCCTGGCTTGAGCAGGGGGTAGAGCAGAAACGGTGCATGCCCCCATTCTCTGATACGCTCTTCAAACCCACACCTGGGTCATTCACCCCGGTTTGCCTATTCCCTCGAGCTGACCTCAACGTCTTTCTTCTCCGCGATATGCTTTGTGATGTGAATTTCAAACGCATTCGAAAGATAGAGAAAGCAAAGGGTCTACATCGGGTAAAGGTGAAGTGATGGCAAAGTTCTTGTTTACGGCGGATCTGCATCTAACACACCATAAGCGAGATGAGTATCGGTGGGGCATCTTCAACTGGTTGAAACTTCGTGCAGAAAAGAGAGATGCCGACGCCATCATCATTGCTGGTGATGTGACTGATGCGAAGGATAATCACTCGGCGGCATTGGTGAACCGGGCGTGTGCTGAGATAGCCACTCTCGCTGAGACGGCACCCGTATATGTCCTCATGGGGAATCATGACTACAAGGTCGACCCACGCGAGGCGTTCTTCGGGTTCACTCGTCTCTTCGGTGGGGTGCAGTTCATCATGGTTCCCACCGTGGCCCAGATAGCCGGGAAGAACTTCTACTTCCTCCCACACACTCGAAACGCCCAGACCGAGTGGACGCCCATACTAAAGTCTGATGAATTCAGGTCAGCTGACTTTGTGGTTGTTCATCACGCACTCACGGGAGCTCGGGGAAGTAATGAGCATGAGGTGAGTGGGTTTGATCCAAAGAAGTTCCGGAAGACAAAGGCTATCGTCATTGCAGGTGATATCCATGTTCCTCAGGTAGTCGATACCGTCACCTACTGTGGAGCTCCTCACCCCGTCCATTTCGGCGACACATTCCAGCCGAGAGTTCTCTTCTTCGACGGAGAGAAGCTCATAAGCTTGAAGCGCAATACACTCAGGAAGTGCGTCCTTTCCGTCCGGAATCTTGAGGAGCTTGAAGAGAAAGCAGACGAGCACCTGATTGAGCCGGGAGATCAGGTGAGGATCTTCGTCAAGACTCCGAGATCTGAATTCCCCTCATGGGAGCAGCGAAAGCGCGAGATGATTGACTATGCTGCTGCCCACGATTGGTATCTTGATGGTGTTGAGATTGAAGTCGAGTCTGATGAAGTAGCGGTCAGGGCTGATGAGAGGGGACTGGGCGATTCTTCGTCGATCTTGTCTCGCTTCTGTGAATCAGCAGGACTCGATGAAGATACCAGAGATGCAGGGCAGGCAATCTTAGACGAGGTAGAGTGATGAGAGTGAAGTGTCTGAATATCGGGGGGTATAAGAGTTTTGCGACTCCCCAGAAATTCACCTTTCCGCAGGGCGCGGGCCTTTATCAGGTGCAGGGAGAGAACCTTGAAGAGCCTGATCTAGGAGCGAACGGTGCGGGGAAAAGTTCATTCTTCGGGGCTCTCAGCTGGCTCTTGTACGGCAAGACTGAGAGGGGCCTGCGGGCATCTGCTGTCGCGTCGTGGTTCGAGTTTATGCCCCCTAGTGTCGACGCTGCAATTGAGATGCCTGATGGAACTGAGATATCAGTATCACGCACCTGGAATCCGAATACCCTGACGATTGCCGAAGGGGGCGACCCCCGTCCCATTACTCAGGGGGAGCTTGAGCGGATTATCGGGTACGACTACGAAGGTTTTCTCAGTACCGTTCTGATGGGGCAGTTCAATCGTTTCTTCTTCGACCTCTCACCCGCAGAGAAGCTGCAGAAATTCTCAGAAGCTCTCGACCTCAGTAAGTGGATGCGGGCTAGCGATGCTGCCAGGCATAAGGCGAGTAATCTCCGAGCTGAAGTCGATGAGATAGAAAAGCGTCTCATCACTAATCAGTCGAAGGCAGAGGAGTTGGTTTCGCAAGTACGCAGACTGGAAGCCTCTAAGGGGCAGTGGGATGCAACGTCGACAGCCGAATGGCACCGATGCGATGACCGTCTCAGGGGTTTGAACAACGAGCTGGAAGAGCTAGAGGGGGTGGTCGCTAAAACCCGAGAGAAGCTAAGCACGCTGGACAGCTACGAAGCTGAGGACAAGAAGGATCTTCTGAAAGCTGATAAGAAGATTGCTTCCTTCCAGAAGAAGCTCAATGAGTACCAGCACGCACTGCGGCAGTACCGCAGGGAAATCGACGAGCATCAGAAAGCGGCTAAAGGAACCGACGGGATGACGACGTGTCCTGTTTGCTTCCGCGAGACGAATAGCGATACGCTGAGGAGCATTGTCCAGCAGTATGAGAGCATGGTTGGGATCACAGAAGCTCTGATGAATCAGAGCCAAGCCCACGTGGATGAGCTGAGCAAGAAATGCTCAAAGTGGGAGAAGCATCGAGGAGAGATCAGAGAAAGCCTAGAAGCAGCAGCAGCGAAGCGAGAGAAGATAGAGAAAACCTATCGAGATGCTCAGGTGAAGATTGCGGTGTTGAAGAACGAAAGCAGCGAACTCAAGAAGAGGATTGATGCTCTCATCAACGCCGAGAATCCGTATGTCGCTGATCTTAGGGAGACAAACAAGCGTCTAAAGGAGATCAGGGCGCTCATCACCAAAGACACCACTCGTCTTTCACTCGCTAAGAAAGATCATGTCTGCACTCATGCGTGGGTAGCGGGATTCAAGGAGCTCCGTTTGTGGTTGGTAGAGCAAGCACTGGCAGAGCTAGAGATCCTGGTGAACAATTCTCTTGTTGAGCTGGGATTGCATGGTTGGACGGTGAGGTGTGAAGCTGAGAAAGAAAATGCGTCGGGGGGCGTTAGTAAGGGCTTCCATGTCTTGATCAAGTCTCCGAAATCACCTGACCTTGTTCCATGGGAAGCCTGGAGTGGCGGTGAAACCCAGCGACTCAGAATTGCAGGTGCATGCGGACTGTCTGATCTGATCTGCAGCAGTCGAGGACTCGACCCCAAGATAGAGATCTGGGACGAGCCTACAGCTCACGTCAACGAGGATTTTATCGATGATCTCATGCATTTCTTCAGCACCCGAGCGATGAAGTTGGACCGTCAGCTCTGGCTCATAGACCACAGAAGCATTACTTACGGGGGATTCAGCGGAACCCTCAAGATCACCAAGGGCAAGAATGGATCCCAGATAGAGTATAGATGAGGGAGAGGTTGGAGGATGGAGAAGAAGACACAACAGCCTACATGCTCACGTTGCAAGGTCTCGATGGTCAAGCGATTCGGCCGTCGAGGTGAGTTCTGGGGGTGTCCTAACTATCCAGCCTGCAAGTTCACACGGAACGTCGATGGCGTAAAAGGAAAAGCAAGCCAGCGTATCCGCAATACCTATGATCCGTTTCTTCGCTAACCAAGGAGAGGGAAGCAGATGTCACGTCTTTCACTTACACGTCGGCCCGGAGAAGAATTTACCATCACCGTCCCCGATTCTTCTGGGAAGAAACGACGTATATATGTCAGGGTCGAAAAGACCAGCACAACTCGAGCGATGGTCAGCGTGGAAGCTGATGAAGATGTCCTGATTCTCAGAAACGAGTTGACGGGCGGTCGGGTTTAGTCTATTTCTACTCAATCTGAGACTTGACGCTCATCCCCTCCTAAGGTATTATGAGGGGTATGGAGCGAGTACGACTAAAGACAACCGCGAAGCGTATGGATCTAAAGGAGAAGCGTGGGACGCGAGGTCCCTCGTTCTCTAGCAGCATTCTAGACGAATCGCTGATCAGGCAATTCTGCAAGCTGATTAGGGTAGGGCATCCGCCTGATGCTGTATCTGATTTTCTCGGCATCACCACAGGATGCTACTGGGATTGGATGCGGAAGGGGGAGCAGTACATCAACGGCGATGGGGAGCCTCAGCACTACGCCATATATGCCCAGTTTGTCAGGCAATTCAAGAAGGCATTCGCCGAATACCGAATGTCTCTAGTCTCCTCTCTCCATGCATCCCGGGTCGACCCGCAATGGTACCGCCACCTCGCTATTCTTGAGAGACGCGATCGGAAGACATGGGGAAGAAACGATCCGCAGGGCGGAACTGAATCTGAATACCAAGCAGATGAGAAGTTCCTATGATGGATGCATGGGAACAAGCAGCATTGACCGTAGAGCGTCCAGTAGTCACATCGCAGGGTGGGGCGAGCTTCTGGCGAAAAGACGATCCTGTGATGTCGAAAGACGGCACGCAGGTCGAGATGGGCGGGATGTGGCAAGCACAACGCACTTGGTGGGGGCTACCCAATTTCATCAAGATGTTTGTCGGGGGATACGGTGCGGGGAAAACACTCATTGTCTGCAAGCGAGCGATCGCCGTTGCTCTTCAAAACGCACCTGCTCCTGTAGCAATCGTTTCTCCTACATTCCCGCTAGCCAGACAGACAGTGGTGTCGACCATCATCGCTCTTCTGGCCGGGAAGCGAACGATATACGGACGTTCCTTCTATTGGCGTTACAATCAGACATCACATGAGTTCTACATCAAGTTTCGGGGACGTACAGGACTCATTCTTGTCTACTCAGGTGAGAACCCAGATGCACTTCGCGGACCCAACCTCGGGTCAGCGTACATCGATGAACCATTCATCCAGAAACGCGAAGTGTTTGAGCAGATGCACGCTCGTGTGCGTCACCCTGATGCAGTGATTCGAGAGATTGGGTTGAGCGGCACACCTGAGCAACTCAACTGGGGATATGATCTGTGTATCGGAAAAGACAAGGACAGTCTTGACATCGGTGTCGTTACTGCTCCGACCATCCAGAACAAAGCTCTCCCGCTTGAATACGAAA
>CAYRNE010000240.1:0-5051 GCA_964425245.1 uncultured Devosia sp. | reverse complement strand
GCCGTCATGTGCCTCAATCACCCCGAGGTGCAGGCGCTGGTCGGCGAGATCCGCGACCGGCGCGTCATCACCTACGGCACCAATCCGCAGGCCGACGTGCGGCTCGTCGATCTCGAGAGCATGGACGGGATTTCGCGCTTCGCCGTCGAAATCCGCGATCGCATCCGCCAGACGCACCTTCGCATCGAGGGCCTCGAACTGCCGATGCCCGGCGAACACAACGCGCTCAACGCCACCGCCGCGATCGCCGTCGCCGATCAGCTCAAGGTTCCGGCCGAGGCGATCCGCAAGGGACTCAAGGGCTTCTCGGGCGTAAAGCGGCGTTTCACCAGGACCGGGGTCGTCTCGGGCATCACCATCATCGACGACTACGGCCATCATCCGGTGGAGATCGCGTCCGTGCTGCGCGCGGCGCGCCAGTCGAGCAGGCGCGACGTCATCGCGGTGGTGCAGCCGCACCGCTTCACGCGGCTCCACGACCTCTTCGACGATTTCGCAACCTGCTTCAACGACGCCGACACGGTTATCGTCGCGCCCGTCTATCCGGCGGGCGAACTGCCGATCCCGGGCGTCACGCACGAGGAACTCGTCACGCGCATTCGTGCGCGCGGACATCGCGATGCGCGCCTCATCGACCGGCCCGAGCAGCTGGCATCGTTGATCGCGGGCCGCGCGGAGGCGGGGGACTATGTCGTCTGCCTCGGGGCGGGCAGCATCACGCAGTGGGCGGCATCGCTTCCCGGAGAACTCGCCGTGATCCTCGGCGAGGAGCCCGAAGCCGCATGAGCGACCCCGCGTTGTCGGTGCCGAGTACCGCGTCCCCTGCCTGGCCCGACCTGGTCCCGGCCCTCCAGCCCTGGATCGGCGAAGTGAGGGGCCGGCTCGTCCCCAACCAGCCGCTGAGCGAAGTCACCTGGTTCCGTGTCGGCGGGCCGGCGCAGCTCTTTTTCCAGCCGGCGGATCAGGACGACCTCGCGTTCTTCCTCAGGCACCTGCCGCCAGCCATCCGCGTCACCGTCATCGGGCTCGGCTCCAACCTTCTCGTTCGCGACGGCGGCATCGAAGGTGTCGTCATCCGGCTTTCCGCCAAGGGCTTCGGCGCGATCGACGTGCTCGACGGGCACCGGCTGCGCGTCGGCGCGGCGCTGCCCGACGTCAAGGTCGCGACCGCTGCGGCGGAAGCCGGCATCGACGGGCTCACGTTCTATCGCGGCATTCCCGGCGGCATCGGGGGCGCGCTCTACATGAACGCCGGCTGCTACGGCACCGAGACGCGCGAGCGCATGGTCGAACTCACCGCGGTGACAAGGGAGGGCGAGGTCGTGACCCTCAGCAACGCCGACATGGGCTACCTTTACCGCAAGTCGAACGGGCCGCGCGGGGCCGTCTTCACCTCGGCCGTCTACCAGGGTTTTCCCGGCGAGCGCGAGGACATCCTCGACCGGATGCGCGAGATCACCGAAAAGCGCGAGTCGTCCCAACCCACCAGGGCGAGGACCGGGGGGTCCACATTCAAGAACCCCGAGGGCCATTCGAGCTGGAAGCTGATCGACGCCGCCGGCTGCCGGGGACTCAAGGTCGGCGACGCGCAGATGAGCGAACTGCACGCCAATTTCCTGCTCAATCTGGGCAACGCCGACGCCTTTGAGGTCGAGACGCTGGGCGAGACGGTGCGCAACCGCGTCCGCGCGCAGTCGGGCATCGAGCTCAAGTGGGAAATCCGGCGCATGGGCCATTTCCTGCCCGGTCGCGAGGTTCGCGAATTCCTCGACGGCGACGTGTTCACGGGCGCGGTCTGACCATCGTGGCTCCCTGGCCGACCCCCACCCCCGACCCCTCCACTCAAGGGGGAGGGGAGCGACGAGGCCGCACCCACAGAGGTTGCAGTTGGCCCGCCACCCGCCCCCTTGAGGGGAGGGAAGCCGAGCAGGGCTTAGCTTCAGCTAAGGCCGTTGCGAGGCAGGGTGGGGGTTTGGTCAGCCGGAGGAGCATCGCATGAGCAAGCACATTGCCGTTCTCATGGGCGGGCAGTCCGTCGAACGCGAGGTGTCGCTGTCGAGCGGCCGCGGATGCGCCGCGGCGCTCCGCGAGGCCGGCTACACGGTCACCGAGATAGACGCCGGCCGGGATGTCGCGGCGCGGCTCGTCGAGCTCTCCCCCGACGCCGTCTTCAATGCGCTTCATGGCCGCGGCGGCGAGGACGGGACCATCCAAGGCGTGCTCGAGGTTCTCGGCATCCCCTATACGCATTCGGGCGTCCTCGCCTCGGCGCTCGCCATGAACAAGCACCGCGCCAAGATGCTGTTCAAATCGGCGGGCATCCCGGTCACCGATCATGTCGTTGCCGACCGCCGCGAGATCGCGCAGAGCCACGTCATGCCGCCGCCCTATGTGATCAAGCCGGTCGCCGAGGGATCGAGCTATGGCGTCTTCATCGTCAAGGCGGGGCAGGAGCACCCGCCGCAGGAAATCCTGCGCGAGGACTGGCTCGGCGGCGAGGAGCTGATGGTCGAGCGCTACATTCCGGGGCGCGAGCTCACCTGCGCGGTGATGGGCGACGTCGCGCTCGGCGTGACCGAGATCGTCACCGATCTTCCGTTCTACAACTACGAGGCGAAGTATGAGATCGAGGGGTCGACGCACCTCGTCCCGGCGCCTTTGACACCAAAAGTTTACGAAGAAGTCCGCAAGATAGCGCTCAAGGCGCATGCCGCGCTGGGGTGCCGGGGCGTATCGCGGGCCGACTTGCGCTTCAACGATCGCGCCGGGCCGGACGGGGAGCTCGTCCTGCTCGAAATCAACACCCAGCCGGGCATGACGCCGACTTCGCTGGTTCCCGAACTGGCCCGCCACGCCGGCCACTCGTTCGAGGAATTGGTGGCCTGGCTGGTGGAGGACGCGAGTTGCAACAGGTAGGGGCAGAGCACTTCGCCACCGCCCAAGCCGTCGATCCCCGCAAGCTCCCCGTTCCGATCCAGGAGTTGAGGCGCAACGTCGCCGTGCGGCTCGGCCATGTGTGGGTGCTGCACCGGCCGGCCGTCGTCCGGAGCGTTGCCGCCCTGCTGGCGCTGGTCGCGATCGTCGGCGCCTACGAGGCGCGCGACACGCTCGCCGTCGCCGGCGCGAACGTCGCCGGCATGATCCAGGGCGAGTTCGTCGCCGCGGGCTTCGGCATCGATGCCATCGAGGTCAGCGGCCAGAAGCTCACGAGCGACGAGGACATCGCGACCATGCTCGCGTTGTCGTCCGGCCGCTCGACGCTGACCTTCGACGCGCGGAAGGCGCAGGCGCGGCTCAGCTGGCTGCAGGCGGTCGACTCGGCGACCGTGCGCAAGGTCTATCCCGATCGCATCGTCGTCGACATCGTCGAGAAGGAGCCGGTATTGCGCTGGCGCATCGGCGACCAGAACTGGCTCGTGGATGCCGGGGGCCAGGCGATCGCGCGGGACACCGGCCTCTATGCGGATCTGCCGCTCGTCGTCGGCGCCGGCGCCGCGGACGACGCGCTCATCATGATCGGCAGCCGGTCGCGCCACGACATGCTGCGCCAGAACCTCGCGGCGCTGAGCCGGATCGGCGATCGGCGCTGGGACCTCATCTACTACACCGGGCTGCGCGTACAGCTTCCGGAGCAGGGCGTCGCCCAGGCGCTCGACCGGCTGGAAATGTACCAGCGTGATTACGCGCTGCTCGATCGGGACGTGACCGTCATCGACATGCGTGTCCCGGGCCTCGTGGCGGTAAAGCCCACGATCCGCGAGGACGAGACCGACAAGAAGAAAAAGCCATGATGACGGACGCGATGACGGCGCGGCTGAGGCCCGCGCAGCCGGGCCGCACCACCCTCGTTTCGGTGCTCGACATCGGCTCGACCAAGATCTGCTGCCTCATCGCGCGGCTCACGCCGCGTCCCGAGGGCCGGGCGCTCAGGGGCCGCACCCATGTCGCCGAGGTGATCGGCTTCGGCTACGGGCCGTCGAACGGCATCAAGAGCGGCGTCATCACCGATATCGAGAAGGCGGAGCAGGCGGTGCGGACCGTCGTCGGCATGGCCGAGCGGGCCGCCGGCCTCACGGTGGAATCGGTCATCGTCAACGTTACCGCGGGGCGCCTCGGCTCGGAGACGTTCTCGGCCAACGTCAATCTCGGGGGGCAGGAGGTCGAGCGCGCCGACATCCAGCGCGTGCTGCGCGCCGTCAACGAGCGCAGCGTCCGGCCCGAGCGGTCGATCGTCCATGCGCTGCCCATCGGCTATTCGCTCGACGGCCAGAAGGGCGTGCGCGATCCGCGCGGCATGGTGGGCGAAAGCCTCGGCATCGACGTCGCCGTGATCTCGGCCGAAACGCTCGCCATGCGCAACATCGAACTGGTCCTCAACCGCTGCCACCTGCAGATCGAGGCGCTGGTCGCGACGCCCTATGCATCCGGACTCGCGACGCTGGTCGACGACGAGGCGCAGCTCGGCGTGGCGTGCATCGACATGGGCGGCGCGACGACGACGGTCTCGGTCTTCTGCGATGGACAGGTAGTTTTCGCCGACGCCATCGCCATCGGCGGCCATCACCTGACGCTGGATGTCGCGCGGCATCTTTCCGTCAGCATCGCCGATGCCGAGCGGCTGAAGACCATCTACGGTTCCGTGCTGCCGGGGCAGGCCGACGAGCGCGGTCTCATCCCGGTGACGCCGGTGGGCTCGACCCTCGACGAAGCGCCCGGCCAGATTCCGCGCTCGCACATCACGCGCATCCTGAGGCCCCGCATCGAGGAGATCCTGACGGCCGTACGCGACCGCATGCATGCGCTCGGCATGATGGACGTCTGCGGCCGCCGCTTCGTGCTGACGGGCGGCGCGAGCGAATTGACCGGCCTGCCCGAAGTCGCGCGCCGGCTGCTTGCCCGCAACGTGCGCAACGGCCGGCCGATGGGCATCGCCGGGCTTCCCGAGATCGCCAAGGGCTCCGCCTTCGCGACCGTCACGGGCATGCTGATCTATCCGCAGGTCTGCGGCCAGGAATATGCCGAGCCGCGCCGGCTCGCAAAGCTCACCGGGA
>CAYRNE010000239.1:0-5069 GCA_964425245.1 uncultured Devosia sp. | reverse complement strand
AGGAAGCGGATCAGGAGGAACATCGGCTTGGTGATGAAGTGGAACCATCCCCAGTCGATCAGGAGCTCGAACCGGTCGAAGCCGTAGCTCGTCTCGTAGTTGTCGATGATCGATTCGACCTTCGCGCCTGCAAAGACGTAGCTCGTATCCTCGGCGGAGCCCCCCGCGGCGACGACCAGCGGCTCCTTGTCGACGAAGCTCGTCTGGTAGATGTCCGTCGCCCCCGGCTTGCTGTGCGAGAAGCGGGCGCTGATCGGCGTCCCCGGCTCGGGCGTTATGACCGCGGCCCAGTATTTGTCGGTGATGCCGAGCCAGCCGCCGGTCGACTCGACGTCCTTCTGCGCCTGGTTGGCGAGGTCCTGGTAGCTGAGTTCGACGAGGTTCTCATTGCCGAGAACGCCGAACGGGCCTTCCTGCAGGATGAAGAAGTTCGCGGTGTGCGGCGTCCCGTGCCGCGCGATCCTCGAATAGGGGAAGAGGGCGACGTCGCCGCCGGTGGTATTCTCGACCGACTGCTTCACGGTGAAGAGATAATTCTCGTCGACCGAGAAGGTGCGGCGGAAGATCAAGCCCTCGCCGTTGTCCCAGCGCAGCGTCACGGGGGTTGCCGCTGTGAGGCTCGCGGTCTCGCCTTCGAGCGACCAGGTCGTGGTATTGTCGGGCACCCTGGCGGCGCCGCCGCCCGCCTGCACCCAGCCCTGTTCGATGAAATAGGCCCCGGGAGCGCCCGCGGGCGACAGCAGCGTGATCGTGGGGCTCTGCGGATCGACCGTCTCGCGGTATTTGGTGAGATGAAGGTCGTCGAGGCGCCCGCCGACGAGGTTGATCGAGCCCGACAGGGATGGCGTTGCGACCGGCACGCGCGCCGTCGCGGCGACTGCCGCTTCGCGGGTGGCAAAGCCCGTGGTTCCCGCGCCGTCGGCCGGCGTCGCCGCGCCCTCGGCGTCCGGCGTCGCCAGCGCCTGGTCGGCCTGCTGCTGCGCCTCGATCTCGGCCCGGCGCTGCGCCTGCTCGAGCTGTGGCCCCGCAATGAAGAACTGCCAACCGAAGAGCACGATGGCGCTCAGCACGATGGCAAGGATCATGTTGCGGTTGTCAGTCTGCATTGGATGTCGTTCCGGAGGAGGCGCGGTCGGCCGGCTTCGGCCTCGGCTGGTGGATCGTCGCGACGGCCGAGCCGAGTTCTGCGACAAGTCTGTCGAACGGGATGGTCAGCGCATCGCGCCGACCGACGAGCACGTAGTCATGTCGGGGCTCAAAGCGAGCTTCGCAAGCCCTCGCCGCCTCGCGCAGCCGCCGCTTGATGCGGTTGCGCTCCGGCGCATTGCCGAGCTTTTTGGTGACCGTGAAGCCGATCCCCGGCTCCTCGGTTTCGCTTGCCGTCGCCTGCAGCAGGAAAGCAGAGCGCCCGGCGCGTTTGCCCCGGGCGGCTCTCAGAAATTGGCTCCGCTTGATCAGACGCCGCACGTAGGCATCGCACCCGGGCATGGCCGCCAAACGGCCCATGCGTCAGGCTGACAGCTTCTTGCGGCCGGCGGCCCGGCGAAGATTGATGATCTTGCGGCCGTTCTTGGTGGCCATGCGCGCCCGGAATCCGTGGCGGCGCGTGCGCACGAGCTTGCTCGGCTGGAATGTGCGTTTCATTCGTCAAAAACCACGCCGGGCGCGGTTCCTCTTGGGTTTGGGGCGTCTCGCGTGATGCCTGCCGGAGCCAAGCCGGGATCGTCTCCCCGAGGGACCGGCGAGTTGGGCGGGCTTATAGGGAAAGGGGCCCCGCAAGTCAACGCGACATGCCCGGCCGCGGCGCACCCGGGCGCTGGTTCCTCCCGGCAATTCGGCTGTTGCCAAGGGCTCGGGCGCTGTTGTCTCCTGCGTGCCGGGTGCTATGGGGAGCCGTCGGGCGCCCGCGGATTGACGGGCAGCGGTATAAAGAGGGCGAACTTGGCGGAAATCGTAACTCCGGACCTCTGCGTCATTGGGGCGGGGCTCTGCGGGCTCGCCGCCGCCGAGGAGGGACGCCGGTTCGGAGCCTCGGTGGTTCTCGTCGAGCGCGACCGTATCGGCGGCGATTACCTCAATACCGGCACCATTCCCTCGCGGGCGCTCGCCGCGGCCGCGGCGAGCGCGGCCATGATCCGCAACGCGGGGCCCTTCGGCATCGCGGTGGACGAGCCGCGGATCAATGCGCGCAAGGTTCATGACGGGGTCGCGCAGGTGATCGACTCCCTCGCGCCGCGGGATTCCGTCGCCCGGCTCGAGGCCATGGGCATCGAGGTCGTGAAGGCCGAGGCGCGCTTCACCGACCGCCAGACGGTCGCGGCCGGAGACCTCACGATCAGGGCGCGCCGCTTCATCGTCGCAACCGGCACCCGGCCCGTCGTGCCGGTCATCCCCGGGCTGGACGGGGTTGCCTATTTCACGACCGAGACGATTTTCGACAATACCCGCAAGCTCACGCATCTCGCCGTGATCGGCGCAGGACCGCTTGGGCTCGAACTGGCGCAGGCTTACGCACGGCTCGGCTCGCAGGTAACCGTGATCGAAAGCGGGACGCCACTCCCCGGCGCCGATCCGGAGCTCGCCGCCGTCGCCCTTCAGCGGCTGCGTGAGGAGGGTGTCGATATCCGCGCCGGCACCACGGTCGAGGAAATCCAGGCCCGCTCGCAGGGGATCGGCGTGCGCATAAGGTCGGGCGACCGCGAGGAACTCCTCGATGTTTCCCACATTCTCGCCGCGGCCGGGCGGACGGCCGATCACGACGCGCTCGAACTGCGCGCGGCGGGCATCCGCTTCCGCCGCGACGATCCGCGCAGCCTCGACCTCACCGCGGGCCGGCGGACCACGAACCGGCGCGTCTACGTCGTCGGCGGCGCGGCCGGCAGCGCGCACCGCGGCCATCTCCCCGCAATCGAGGCGCGGATGGCAATCCGTGCGGCACTTTTCGGCCTGCCCCTGACGGCCGACGCCATGCTTGCCCCGTCCATCACGTTCACCGATCCGGAAATCGCCGAAGTGGGGCTGACCGAGGCGGAGGCGCGGTCGCGCCACGGCGAACGTTTCCGGGTGCTGCGCGCGTCCTTTGCCGACAACGATCGTGCCCGGGCCACCCGCCAGACCTATGGCCTTGCCAAGCTCATGGTGACGCCGGCGGGCAGGATTCTCGGTGCGGGCATCGTGGGCGACCGTGCGGGCGAACTGATCGCCCCGCTGTCGCTCGCGATCGCGAGCCGCCTCTCCGCGCGCGACCTTGCCCGGTTCGTCCCCGCCCGCGCCACACTTTCCGAGATCGTGCAGCGCCTCGGCACGGACTATTTGCGCGATTCCGGTGTTGAACCGGTGCTGCAGCGTCTCGCCCGATTGTTGCGTTTCATCCCCTGACCGGCCCCAGTGGGCGGACGGCCGTCCCGCAAGTGCTGGAGTCCTCGCCTCGAAGCGACTATCTAGATGTCGATGGCAACCGAAAACCGCGCGATGCCCGGCCCGCTCTCGGGGCTGTCCGTCAAGCTCATCGCGACGATCGTTCTCGTCATTCTTGCCGTCGAAGTGGTCGTGTACCTCCCCTCGGCGGCCAACTTCCGGGCCGGCTGGCTCGACGACCGCCTTCGGGTGGGGATCGTTGCCGCCCGGGTTCTCGACGCCGCCCCGGACGTCATGGCGCTGCCGCGCAGCCTCACCGACCGGCTTCTGACCTCGGCGGGCGCGACCGCGATCGTCTATCGGCGCGAAGGCCAGAGTCAGCTCATCGAGCTGCAGAATGCTCCGATGCCGCGTGAGGCCGTTACCGCCGACATGCGCGAGGCGACGCCGATGACGCTGATCGCGGGGGCGCTCGACACGCTGATCCTGGGGGGCGGCCGCACGCTGCGCATCGTGGGCAGCGCCGACGGCGACGAGGACGCCCTCGTCGAGGTGCTGATGCCCGAGGATCCGCTGCGGCGGGATCTTCTCGCCTATTCGCGCAACATCTTCCTGCTGTCGCTGATCGTCGCCGTCATGACGGCCGCCGCGCTCTACATCATCGTGCGCAATATTCTGATCGCGCCGATCCGGCGGCTCACCACCAACATCATCGGCTTCCGCCAGGCGCCGGAGAACGCCGCGCTCATCGCCGAGCCGCGGCCGCGCGGCGACGAGATCGGCATTCTCGAGCGCGAGCTCGCGGCGATGGAGCGCGACATCTTCACCATGCTGCGCCAGCGCCGCCATCTTGCCGACCTCGGCCTCGCCGTCGCCAAGATCAACCACGATCTCAGGAACACGCTCACGTCGGCGCAACTGCTTTCGGATCAGGTCGCCAACGTCGACGACCCCAAGGTGCAGCGGCTGGCGCCGCGTCTCGTCCATTCCATCGACAAGGCGATCGGCTTTGCCCAGTCGGTCATCGACTATGGACGCCAGTCGTCGACCCCGCCGCGGCCCGTCCCGGTCGATCTGAGGACCCTCGTCGAGGAGTCGGTTTCGGATGCGGCGCTGTTCGGCCATCCCACGATCAGGGTTGCCAACGAAGTGCCCGACGGCGTGACCCTGCGCGCCGACCCCGATCAGCTCGGACGCGTTTTCGTCAACCTGCTGAAGAACGCGCGGGAAGCGCTGGAAACGCAGGAGAACCCGCCCGAGCCGCCGGCGGTCGAAATCGGCCTTGTGGCGCGCGGGGACCAGCTCGTCGTGCACATCGCCGACAATGGGCCGGGGCTGCCGCCGCGCGCGCGGGAGAATCTCTTCGTCGCGTTCGAGGGCTCGGCGAAGGCCGGCGGCAGCGGCCTCGGCCTTGCCATTGCCCGCGAACTGGCCGAGGCCCATGGCGGCTCGCTCGCCCATGTGCCTCAGGAGCGCGGCACGCGCTTCGAAGTGTCGCTGCCCGCGGCTATGCGGCTCGCCTGAGCCATCCCGGGCGAACGGCGGCTCGCCGCTTTCAGCGCCGCCGCCGCCACAGCCTCGCCGCGCGGCTTGCAATGGCCCGGACGCTTCTATATTTGTCCCCGCGTCCCGCCGGACCCTCGCGTTCGGCCGGCAGGCGCCCGTAGCTCAGCTGGATAGAGCACCAGACTACGAATCTGGGGGTCAGAGGT
>CAYRNE010000238.1:0-5097 GCA_964425245.1 uncultured Devosia sp. | reverse complement strand
GGGGGAAACGTTCGACGCGATCGGGGAGACCTGCTACCGCAGCTGGACCATGACGGCAGCCGATGCCCGCTCGCAGCGCGCCGTTCCGGTTGGCCTGCTCGAGGGGGGAAAGGTCATCGCGCCGGTCAAGAAGGGCGAGCTGCTGACCACCGCGAACGCCGCGCCCGATCCGGCCACCAGGCTCTTCGCCCTGCGCCGGAAGCAGGACGAAATGCTCGGCTACGTCTGATGACGATTCTCAGTCCAGCGTCTGCCGGTAGCGCAGCATCGCGACCGCCGAGATCACGGCGAGGATGATGGTCAGGGCGACGAGCTCGCCGCCGATGTCGCCGAGCTCGCCGCCCTTGAGCATCACCTTGCGCACGATGAGCAGGAAGTGCGTCGCGGGAACCGCCTCGCCCAGAATCTGCGCCCAGCCCGGCATGCCGGCGAAGGGGAACATGAAACCCGAGAGCAGGATCGAGGGCAGGATGGTGAAAACGCTGAGCTGCATCGCCTGCATCTGGTTGCGCGCCGCCGTCGAGATGAGGAAGCCGAGCGCCAGGTTGACGATGATGAAGATGTTGAAGCCGACGAAGAAGGCGAGCAGCGAGCCTTCGAACGGCACGCCGAAGATCAGCTTCGCCGCGCTCAGGAAGACGATCGTCTGCACATAACCGACCATGACGTAGGGCAGGATCTTGCCCAGCATCACCTCGAGCGGCCGGACCGGCGTCGCAATCAGCATCTCCATCGTGCCGCGCTCGGTTTCCTTCACGATGGCGACCGCGGTGATCATCACCATGGTCATCGAGAGGATGATGGCGAGAAGGCCCGGAACGATGTTGGTGGAGGTCTTGCCCTCCGGGTTGTACTCGCGGTGGACGACGACCGAGAACGGCCGCGCCCCGCCTGCCGCGACGGCGAGCGGGCCCTCGAATGTTTCGCCGAGTGCCGTCTCGATGATGCCCGAGAGCGCCGCGACCGGCCCGCCCGTCGCCGAGGGATCGGAGGCGTCGGCGGCGACCAGTATCTCGGGTCTGAGCCCACGGATGACGTCGCGCTCGAAATTCGGGGGAATCACCACCACGAAGTTGGCCCGGCCCTGGCGCAGCGCCTCCTCGCCGGCTTCGATCCCCGCGACCGCGCCCCTGAAATCGAAATAGGTCGAGTTCTGCATCCCCGCGATGACGGCACGGCTCAACGGGCCGTTGTCTCCCATCTCGACGAGCGTCGGCAGGTGCCGCGGATCGGCATTGATGGCAAAGCCGAACAGGACGAGCTGGATGATCGGCAGCCCGATCATCATGGCGAAGGTGATGTGGTCGCGGCGCATCTGGATGAATTCCTTCGCCAGCACCGCGCCAAATCGCGAAAGGGAAAAGACCCTGTTCATGCGGTCAGCCGCTCGGCCGTGCCTGCGCCGTTCCAGAAGTTGTCGCGCGCTCCGGCCATCAGATAGATGAACGCTTCCTCGAGCCCCGCCGTAAGCCGGCCCCAGCGCTGCGGACCCTCCGCCTCGTAGCGCGCCGCCAGCCCATCAAGCGCCGCCGCGTCGGTCCCCGAGACATGGAGCGAGGCCCCGAAGCGGGCGACCTGGACAACCGCCGGTTCGGCCTTGAGCCGCGTTTCGAGCGCGCCGAGTTCCGGCCCCTCGACCCGCCAAGTCGTGAGCCCGACCTGCCCGGGAATCCGGGCCGCCTCGCCGTCGATCAGCTTCCGGCCATAGGCGATGTAGGCGATGTAGTCACACTGCACAGCCTCATCCATGTAGTGTGTCGAAACGAGCACGGTGACGCCGCGCGCCGAGAGGGCGCGGATTTCGTCCCAGAAGTCGCGCCGCGCCTTGGGATCGACGCCGGCGGTCGGCTCGTCGAGCAACAGCAGTTTCGGCTCGTGGAGGAGGCAGGCGGCGAGCGCCAGCCGCTGCTTCCAGCCGCCCGACAGCGTGCCCGCGAGTTGCCTCGCGCGATCGCCGAGACCGAGATCGGCGAGCGCCGCATCGACCCGGGCGCTGCGGCGGTCCATCCGGTACATCCGGGCAACGAAATCCAGATTCTCGCGGATCGAGAGATCCTCGTAGAGCGAGAACTTCTGCGTCATGTAGCCGACGTTCTCCTTGATCCGCGGCGCCTCGCGCAGGATGTCGAAACCGAGGCACTGGCCTTCCCCGCCGTCCGGCGTGAGCAGCCCGCAGAGCATCCGTATGGTCGTCGTCTTGCCCGAGCCGTTGGGGCCGAGGAAGCCGTAGATGGCTCCCTTGGGTACGGTGATGTCGAAGCCGTCGACGACCGTCTTGTCGCCGAAGCGCTTCGTCAGGCCCTGCACCTCGATGACGGCATCACTCGGCATCGGGAAGGCTCACCGTAACCGGTTGCCCGGGCGGCAGGCCGGCGCCGCGCGCAAGCACCGCCTCGACGAGGAAGGTCAGCCGGTCGCGTTCCTCGCGCGAATAGATGACAGGGGGCGTGAACTGCGGATCGGACGCGAAATAGCTCACCGACGCCGTAAGGCCTTCGGGACAGCCACCGCACGCGACCGCGATCCGGGCCCCCACTTCGAGCAGCGGCCGCTCCGGCCCGGGCACGTAGAACTTCACCTTCAGCGCATCTGCGGGCAGCAATGCGAGAATCGGCGTGCCGGTCCCGGCCGTTTCGCCGGCGCTGAAATAGAGCCGCTCGACCCTGCCGGCGACCGGCGCCGCGAGGCTGCGATCGTCGAGATCGGCGTGCGCCCGCTCGGACTCCGCGCGCGCCGCGGCGAGGTTGGCCTCCGCCTGCAACTGCTGGGCATCGCGGGCCGGGAGCTCCGCCACCCTCAGTTCGGCCTGCAGCTGCTTGACCGTCGCCCCGGCGCTTTCGAGCGTTGCGAGGTCACGGTCGAGCCGCGCCTCGGGCGCCAGCCCCTCACCGTGGAGCTGGCGGCTGCGGGCGGCATTTTCCTCGGCGAGCCTGAGGTCCGCCTCGGCCTTCTGCAGCGCGGCGCGGATGACTTCGATCTCGTCCTCGCGGCTGCCCGTCGTGAGGTTCTGAAGGTTGGCCTCGGCGGCAGCAACGCGCGCCTCGGCCGCGGCAAGCGTCGCGCGGTGCTGCGCGCTGTCGAGCACGACGACAACCTGCCCGGCCTCTGCCGCCTCGCCTTCGGCAACAGTGATCTTCTCGATCCTGCCGGGGCTGGCTGCGGCGACATAGACGTAGTTCGCCTCGACATAGCCGTTCCAGCTTGGGGTCGCGGGCTGGCCGAAGCCGGGCAGGATCGCGCCGAGGAAGCTGATGAAGAGGGCGGTGGCCTGCTCAAGCGCTTCTTCCATGCCGGTCTCCTCAGGACGCTGTCCAGCGCTTCGCGCTCTCGGGCGCGCTGATGCCGTCGAACAAGATGGCTAGGTGATTGTCGATCAGCCGGTCGATGGCGATGCCGTCCTTCGGCCTCAGCCCGAAGACCTCGTCCATGACCAGGTGAATCATCACCGGCCCGACGATCGAGCGCACCGTGAGTTCGGGATCGACCGGCCTCAGGTAGCCCTGATCGATACCCTTCCGCAGCAGGCCGATGACCGCGGGGATGACCTTGTCGAGCACCTCGGCCCGATACATCTGTGCGAGCTCGGGAAAGCCCATCAGCTCGCGCAGGATCACCTTGGGGATGGCGAGGATGCGCGGGTCGTTGAGCCGCAGGGCCAGCATCTTCATCACCATGGCGATGAGCGTCCGCGGATCGCCCTCGTAGTCCTCGACGAAGCCGATGACGTGATCGGCGATGGGGACGATCGCCCGACGCACGATCCCCTCGAGGATCTTCTCCTTGCTCTCGAAATAGAGATAGACGGCGCCCTTGCTGAGCCCCGCGCGCTTCGCGATGTCCTCGACCCGCGTGGCGGCGAAGCCCTTTTCGATGAAGAGATCGAGCGCCGCATCGAGCACCTCGTCCGGTCGCGCTTCCGCGCGGCGGCGGAATTTCGGGCCGCGGTGCGGCGACCCGGCCGACGAGGCCCGTTCGTGCGGTATCTGCTCCGCATCGAGGGTTTCCGGGTGATCGTCCTCGGCCTTGCCCATTGCAGCCTGCCGAATTGCCTGAACCTGCCGCGCCATCGAACCACCAACTGACTAGCCGGTCAGTTGGACACTAACTGACCGGCCAGTCATTTGCAAGATCGAAAGCGACGTGCAGTAGCGGGTGAGGATTGTTGTCTCCTTTCATGGGCTGCCGGGAGGGGGCGCGCCGGTACTGTCGTTTCCGGGATCATGCCCGACAGCTCCGCCAGTATCGGGGCACCCGCGCCGAAGCCTTGTGCTCCCAAGCCTTGTCGCCCGCGGGTCCCCACTGCGGCAGACGACCCCCGGAAGCCTGCGGCCATAGGTGCTTCGGGATGCAGCCAGCAGCGGCATCGGAAAGCTAAACGCCTCGTTCATCGCCGCTTCAGGGAGCCGGGTGCATACGCCGCGCCGACCTCCCAAACGATCCTCCAGCGGCCGGCTTTGCCCGGCCGCATTTTTTCGGAAACGAGACAGCCCCATGCTCCTTCCCCTGCTCGCACTCGCAGCCGCTGCTTTCGGCGTCGGCACCACCGAATTCGTTGTCATGGGCCTCCTGCCGAGCGTCGCCGCCGACCTCGGCGTCTCGGTGCCGAGCGCCGGGATGATCATCACCGCCTATGCGGCGGGCGTCGTCATTGGCGCGCCGGTCATGGCCATCCTCACCAATGGCCGCCCGCGCAAGCCCGCCCTCCTCGCGCTCATGGCGATCTTCGTCGTGGGGAATCTCTTCTGCGCAGTCGCCCCGGGTTATGAGCTCCTCATCGGCGCACGCATCGTCACCGCCTTCTGCCACGCCGCCTTCTTCGGCATTGCCGCGATCGTCGCCGCCGATCTCGTGCCAAAGGGTCGCCGGACGCAGGCCGTCGCTCTCGTCTTCGCCGGCCTCACCGTCGCGAACATCCTCGGCGTCCCCGGCGGCACCGCGCTGGGCAGTGTTCTCGGCTGGCGCGCGACCTTCGTCGCCGTCGCCGGGATCGGCCTCATCGCGATCGGTGCGATCGCGCTCTGGTTGCCGGCCCACCTCCCCTCGCCGCGCGGGGATCTCCGCAGCGAGTTCCGCGTCATGATGCGGCCGCAGGCGCTC
>CAYRNE010000237.1:0-5104 GCA_964425245.1 uncultured Devosia sp. | reverse complement strand
TGTCCAGAAGCTCGACAAGGAAGGCCGCGCCTATGCCACCGGCAAGCGCAAGAACGCCATCGCGCGCGTCTGGATCAAGCCCGGCAGCGGCCGCATCACCATCAACGGCAAGGAAATGGCGGTGTTCTTCGCCCGTCCGGTGCTGCAGATGATCCTGCAGCAGCCGATCGTGGCGGCATCCCGCAAGGACCAGTACGACGTCGTCGCGACCGTTTCGGGCGGCGGGCTCTCCGGCCAGGCGGGCGCCGTGCGCCACGGCATTTCGCAGGCGCTGACCTTCTACGAGCCGGAGCTTCGCGCCGTGCTCAAGAAGGGCGGCTTCCTGACCCGCGACAGCCGCGTCGTCGAGCGCAAGAAATACGGCAAGGCCAAGGCCCGCCGGAGCTTCCAGTTCAGCAAGCGCTAAGGCGCCGGTGCCTCCAGCGTACAAAAAGGCCGGGAGCGATCCCGGCCTTTTGCTTTGCATGCCGGCGTTGGCCGCGCAGCGCCAGCTGCCCGGTCAGGAGGACTGGGCCTCGGTTGCGGCGGCCTTCATGATTTCGGAGAGCTGGCGGGCGAGCGCCGGGCCGGCGATCTGGCTGCCGGAATAGCCTTCGCGGTTGATGGCGTTCCTCAGGTCGGCGACCGATCGGAACTTGCCGGTCCGGGCGAGTTCGAATGCGCGTTCGAGCGCTGTCTTGTCCTTGTCCATCCCATTCATATAGGCGCTTGCGGGCCGAAGCGGTAGTCGGGCCGCGGAAACGCCCGGAACGCGGGGGCGTCGCGATCGGCCGCCGCCCATCGCCTTGCCGGTCCCGGCGTGCTAAGGGGCACGGGACAGCGCGGGGTGCCCGCGCGGCGGCCCGCTCCGTTGTCCGCCATCCGACCTCCGCGAAAGGATCAGCGCGTGGACGACCGCAAGAGCATCGCCATTCCGCCCACGCGCCGGCCCGCGGCCACGCCGCAGCCGCGCCGCAGGGGCCGCCCGGCGCCGCGTCCGGAGGCGGCCCTCGGAACCGACCCGGTTCCCGCTGCCGCGCCCCGCGCTCCCGCCGCTGCCGCGAACCGGCACCGCTTTCGCATCGGCCAGCGGCTTCTCATGGCCGGCGGGGGCAACAACTGGTCGCGCACGCGCAGCCTTTGCAGCGTCGTGTTCCTCATGCCGTTCGAAAGCGGCAGTCCGCTGCGCTACCGGGTGCGCAGCGACGAGGAGAACTTCGACCGCATCGTCGACGAGGCCGACCTCGGTCTTCCGCTGCCCTAGCGCCCGCGCCGGTCCTCGTACGCGGGGAGGCCGGCCCGGTCGTTCGAGATCAGCCGCGTTCCGCCGAGCGCGCCCCACGCGAATGGAGTTCTGAGTCTGGGGGAATGGGCAGGCTCTCGCCGCGCTTCCCCCCGCACCGGCCCCTGGGTGCCCATACGGCTTCCCCCCGCGCCGCAAATCCCGTAGCAATCCCCGCCATGCCGCTCCCCCGCAGCGTTCTCATCGTCACCGATGCGTGGCACCCGCAGGTCAACGGGGTCGTCCGTTCCATCGAACGGATGGCCGGGGAGATGACCGCGCGGGGGATCGAGGTGAGCCTCATCACGCCCGAAGGCTTCCGCACCTTCCCCATGCCCGGCTACGAGGAGATCGCGCTCTCGGTGACGCGGCCTTCGGCGGTGTACCGGCGCATCGAGGCCGTGCATGCCGAGGCCATCCACATCGCGACCGAGGGGCCGCTCGGGGTCATCGCGCGGCGCTGGTGCGTGCGTAACGGGGTGCCGTTCTCGACGGCCTACCATACGCAGTTCCCCGAATACCTGCGTGCGCGGCTGCCGGTGCCGCTCGGCCTGTCCTACGCTTTTCTGCGCTGGTTCCACCGGCCGGCGGCCGCCTGCCTCGTCGGGACGCCGTACCTCAAGGGGCTGCTCGAAAAGCGCGGGTTCACCAATGTCGCGCTGTGGCCCAAGGGCGTCGACACGGCGCTGTTCCATCCGGCCAAGCGCGGGCGGCTCGATTACCCGGCGCCGGTCTTTCTCTATGTCGGGCGCGTCGCGGTCGAAAAGAACATCGAGGCGTTCCTGTCGCTCGATCTGCCCGGCACCAGGCTGGTCGTCGGCGGCGGGCCGAGCCTCGGCCAGCTGAGGTCGAAATACCCCGGCGCCGTCTTCCTCGGGCCGAAGGTCGGCGAGGAGCTGGCGCGCCTCTATGCCTCGGCCGATGCCTTCGTCTTTCCGAGCCGCACCGATACGTTCGGCCTCGTCCTCCTCGAGGCACTGGCGAGCGGCACGCCGGTCGCCGCCTATCCCGTCACCGGGCCGATCGACGTCATCGGCAAGGCGCCGGTCGGCGTTCTCGACGACGACCTGGGGAAGGCCGCGCTCGCCGCCCTCGCCATTCCGCGCGAGGCGTGCCGCGACTACGCGCTCAAGTTCTCCTGGTCGGCGAGCGCCGAGGCCTTCCTCAGCCATCTGCCGCTGATCACAGCTCGCAAAAAGCAAACCTCTCCTTAACCATCGCGGTGTCAGTAGAAACCCGGGGGGACTTGCCGGGTCGGAGACCGATCCGGCGACGCATCGCGCGTGAGTACCGGCCTCCGAACCGGATGGTGTCCATGAACGACGTGGCCTTCGACTTTTTCGAGGACGACGAGACCGCACACGCCGCAGAGCTCACCCAGCGCACCCTTATCGACACGCAGGAACGCATGGGCATGATGCTCGATTTCATGCCCATGGGCCTGCTCATCCACACCCGGCAGGGCATCATCTTCGCCAACCAGGAGGCTTGCCGCCAGCTGCGGATCACCCAGCAGCAGGCGATCGGCCATCACTTTCTCGATTTCGTCGATCCGGCCGAGGTTCCGCCGGTCATGGAGCAGATCAACCGTTCCTTCAGCGACGAAGAAACGATGCAGACGCGGGAAACGAGGCTCTCGCACAAGGACGGCGATCTCTACATCAAGCTCATTTCCTGCCGCCTGCCCTGGCAGGGCAATCCCGTTGTCCAGATCCTCCTGCAGGACGTGACCGATCTAAAACGCACCGAGCAGAAGCTGCGCCACATGGCGATCACGGACGAGCTGACGGGCGCCTTCAACCGCCGGCATGCCTTCTACGAGGCGGCGCTCTACGTCGACCCAGAACGCGATTCTGCGGTGGACCTGAGCGCCATCCTGATCGACGTCGATCACTTCAAGCGCATCAACGACACCCATGGCCATCACGCCGGCGATCAGGTGCTTGTCGCCCTTGCGAGGACGGCGAACGAGCTCGTGGGCGCGGAACCGTGCAGCGACTCGGCGATGTTCGCGCGCATCGGGGGCGAGGAATTTCTCGTCCTGCTGCCGGGCGTCGGGCTCGAGCGGGCCCGGACGATCGCCGAGCGGTTGCGCAAGGCCATCGAAGGGCTTGCCGTTGCGACGCCCGAGGGAAAGCTGCGCGTCACCGTCTCGATGGGCGTCGGAAGCTTCCGCCGTGCCGACCGGACCTTCGAAGGCCTGCTGTCGCGCTGCGACGGGGCGCTCTATGCCGCGAAGGCCGCGGGCCGCAATCGGGTCGTCCTCGCCGATTAGCCGTCCGTTCCCCGCAGCGGATTTGCCCCCGCGCGGGATTTGTGCATCGTCGTCACCATGAGAACCAACCGCATCATCCTCGGCACGGCGAAGCTTGGACTCGAGGGCCGCGAGAGCGCCTTCGAAATGCTCGATGCCTACGTCTCGCTCGGCGGCACCGTCATCGACACGGCATCGGTCTATTCGGACTGGGTGCCGGGCGAGGCAGGGCGGAGCGAGACGATCATCGGAGAATGGATGAAGGCGCGCGGCAACCGCGGGGCGGTCACCGTCCAGACCAAGGGCGCGCATCCGCCGATGGGCGATATGCATTCGCCGCGGTCGGACGCCGCCGCCATCCGCCACGACGTCGAACTCAGCCTCCGCCGTCTCGGCGTCGAAACGCTCGATCTCTGGTACTTCCACCGCGACGATCCGGCCCGGCCGGTCGCCGAACTCGCCGGCCCGATCCACGATCTCATCGGCGAAGGCAAGGTGCGCGCGTGGGGCGTCTCCAACTGGCCGGCGGCGCGCCTCGCCGAAGCGCTCGCCTTGCCGGGCCCGAAGCCGGTCGCGAACCAGCCGCTCGGCAACATCCTCTGCGCGGTCATGGGCGCGCCGGGCGACGATACGCTTGCGGTGTTCGAGCCTCGGATGCTGCGGCAGGCAGGCGAGCACGGGCTGACGCTGAACCTCTTCACCGCGCAATGCGGCGGCTATTTCGAACGCCGCCGGGCCGGTCGGCCGCTGCCGGGAGACTACGACAAGCCGGCCTGCCACGCGGCGGCGGCACGGATCGAAGCCGTCTGCGGGCGGGAAGGCATCGAGCTTCGCCATGCGATCCTCGCGTTCCTCCTTGCGCTCGCGCCGAACGTCAACGCGCTGATCGGTCCGCGCGATGCCGCGCAGCTCCGCGACGTTTATCCCGCCGCCGGCGAACTCGAGCTTTCGCCCGAAGTCGTGCGCGAACTCGCCGAAGCGGCAGGGATGACGGCGTTTCTCGCGGGCCCGGCCTACTGAAGCGCCTGCGAACTCCCGCCGCGGCTCCCTTTACAGCGCCGCCGCGCAGGGCTAGAGGAACCCTGTTCCTGACGGACTGATCCGATGTCGCTTATGGTCGTTCCAGCGCTGGTCGTCGCTCCCGCCGCCGCTCGCTAGCTCTTCCCAAAGGGCCCGCGGGGGCCGGGAAGAGCCGAACACGACCGACTTAACCGACTTCACACCACATTTCCGTACCATTCCGGCACTCTGAGTGACGCGACGCGTTGCACTGCCGGGGACCGAGTCCCGCGAGGAACCCATGAGCGAAGACTTCCACCGCATCCGCCGCCTGCCGCCTTACGTGTTCGAGCACATCAACCCGATCAAGGCGAAGGCCCGCGCCCAGGGCGTCGACATCATCGATCTCGGCATGGGCAATCCCGACCTGCCGACGCCGCAGCACATCGTCGACAAGCTCAAGGAGACGGTGAAGGATCCGCGCACCCACCGCTACTCGGCGAGCAAGGGCATCGCCGGGCTGCGCAAGGCGCAGGCGAGCTATTACGGGCGCCGTTTCGGCGTGAAGCTCAACCCCGATACGCAGATCG
>CAYRNE010000236.1:0-5137 GCA_964425245.1 uncultured Devosia sp. | reverse complement strand
CAGCGAAGCCAACAGGCGCACCCTGTCCAGGTCATAGCGCTCCTCCCCAAGATGAGCGCGGCACTCCTTGAGGGCCTGAAACGCGCCTGCCGCCGCGACCTCCGCAGCGATGGTGACGCGCACGGCTGCTGGCATCGCACTCTCACGCGACACGTCCGATGCCGCACGCCGCACACGCGCCGCAAGCTCAGGATCGACACGCGCATTGGGGTCGTCAGTCAGGACCCTCTGCACAGTCGTGAGCCCGCACCCGGCGCGATCGGCTACGCGTCGGCGGTACGTATGGCGCGCACGCTGCCTCGTCTCCATCACCTCATGCCCTCCAGGATCAGACGCACGCGCTGCGTGGCAGACTCGATCGTGGTCGCCTGCTCGTCGACGCGTATGGCGAGTTCAGCGCGCTCCGTCTCCAGCGCTTCTGCCACCTGTGCCAGCGAATCGCGCTCCGCCCGGACAGGTGCCAAGAGTGCCAGCGCAGCATCGCGCTCTCCGATCAGCGCCTGCACGTCCAGCTGGAGCGAGTCGATCATGCTCGACTGACTGGCGAGCTGCTCTTGCAAGACAGCGCGCTCTGCCTGGATGTCCGAGATCGCAGCGTCCAGCGAGTCCAGAACCTGGAATAGCGTGTCAGCAGGCGCGACCATCGAGGCGACTGCGATCATGTCGCTCCTCCAGCGCAGCGTCTCGGCGTGCAGCGCATCGCCCGTCGCCAGGCGCACGGACAGATCACCATCCGCCGCCGCCAGCCTGATCGGCTCGTTGGCGCGCAAACCGCGACCTGCGTACTCGTCGTATCCCCACATCGTGACGAGCGAGGGGGCGGCGCTAACGAGACCTTCGCCCACGCAGTCGCCGTCCGTGCCGTACGCTTTAACCGTCGTGGCAGCGGCATTCCACACACCCGCCGGGACGATCAGATGCCCGGTTTGACCGGTTCTCTGCACGCACTGTGCAGATTGCGCCAGTGCGCTCGTCGCCAGGAGCGGCAGGACCAGCAGCGCCAGGATGTTCGCCCCTGATTTCAGGTACCGGAGGTTCGACTTCAGCGCGGCGTCCTCCCGCGCGATTGAATAGATGTTGATGCCAAACGGGATCTGCAGCAGCCCGATCAGCCAGAGGACGTCCTCCGCGATCGAGGGGCTCGCGTACTTCGTCGAGAAGTAGAGGATGGCGCTGAGCACCACGTTGTAAATCACCTGCCGCGTCTTGCGGGAGGGAACGAGTTCTCTAAACCATTTCATGCTGCAATCTCCAGTGATGGGTATGTGAGGGTGAGCTGCTCGAGGGTGGCCTCTGAGTCGACGAGCACCAGCTCGTGGCCACGACGTACCTGGTAATCGAGCAGGTCGTCGGGCTGGACCTCGTCGAGGTCCCAGGGCAGATGCGCCTCGGCCGACTCCGCGGCCCGGCCAGCGGCGACGATGAGGCTGGTGCAATAGGGCTTGTCGCTCGCGGCGAAGCGGCGCGCGACGTACTGGCCATGGAAAAACAGCCAGTCGATCCCGTGCAGGACGAAGACCTTGACAAAGGGATACTTCTTCCCGTGGTACCTCGAGGCCGCAAGCGCCATCGACGTACGGTCGCCCTCGGTGAGGTTCGGGATTCGGAAGATGGCGCACGTGCCGAGCGAGGCGACGGGGTTGTAGACCGTTCCCTGCGCGACCGCCTCGATGATGGTGAAGGGGGCGGCGACCATAGCCGTGTGGCTGGCCAGCGTCGGGTCCTCGCCGTAGTGCGTCGAGCCGATCCTGATCAGCTGCGACACCACCGACTCGCTCCACGTGTGAACGATGTCTCCCGGCCGGAGCTGGTACACGTTCTCGGTGGAGAGACCGACCATCGGGGTATGAATGGCAGCGTGCATAATGCGCGTTATGGGCGAGGGAATATTGTGGGGAATATTTCGGGCGCCCTCGTCACGCGTCGATCCCCCAGGCTTCGATCTGCGCGGCCTCTATCTCGGATTCCTCGTCCCGTTCGGACGTGTAGGCGAGCAGCTCGCGGAAGGCGACGTTGGCGTGGGTGGAGGCATCGAGGTCGCCGCGGACTCCCAGCACCATGTGCGCCACGCCAGGATCTGGATACTGCTCGTCGGTCAGCGCAGTATGCAGCGCGCCGTTGCCCCTCCAGTGCCCGCCATCCGGGCTGTAAAGCACGGAGTGCTGTTGGTACTGTGCGGTGAGTGAGTTGACGTTAAAGGCGACGGTCACGCCATCTGCAGCAACGCGCAGCCTATCCTCCGTGCTATGCATGTAGAGCTGGGCTGCACGCAAACGGTCGCCATCAAATATTGTGGTTTGCGCTACCCACACCAATGGATTAAACACGCTCAAGACGTGCAGCGTGTCGGTCGCAGCCCCGAGCGCCCCGGTCGTCATGTAGTCGTCCGAGCCGTCGAACACGATCTCGGGCAGGCCGTCAGAAGCTGCGAGCACCAGCTTAGGCTGCGCGGCTTTCGTCGCCTGCTCCGCGTGGCGAGCGTACCCGCTCTGGTCGTACCAGGTCGTCAGATAACCATCTGCGCCCGATAGCCACGTCTCGATGGCGTCCACGTCTACGAGGCCGTCATCGTCGAATCCGAAATCCATCACGGCGTCATCGGAACTGCGGCGCAGGCGGAGGACGTCGCCGTCGTAACGGGCGTTCACCTTTCGCAGTGAGAGCAGCGACAGCGCGGCAGCGACACGGCCGATGCTCGCCGCCTGACTGGCCTCGACGATCGCACGGTCCGCGTCCGCTATCTCCTCGCCGAAGACTAAGAATTCCCGCAGGAGCAGATTACTCGCAGAGGGTCCACCCACGTTCGCGCCTCCCAGCGTGAACACGGTGACACCGGGGGACGGCGCATCCTCGCTGTGCGACGGTCCGGGGTTTCCGTCTTCTCGCCAGTATCCACCCCCCGCGCTCCGCCACAGCAGCGTGTCGGCGTGCCACTCTCCCGACATCTTCTCGATCGCTTCGTTGAGAAGAGAGGTGTAATCGCCGTATACGTTGAACTGAGGTTCTGACGAGGCGCCGAACGTTCCGAACCCGACGCCGAGCGCGGAGCTGTTGTCGTCTGCGGCCATGTAGATCCGACCCGAGGTCCAGGCTCCCGGAGCCCAGACGAAAAACCACTGCTGCTCCGACAGGGGGGGGATGCCGCTTTCTGACAAAAACGCGGCCGCGCTGGTCGAGAACTGGATGGCCGGAAGCCCGTCTCCCGCGTCGAGCACGAAGGGCACGAGTGTACCCGTAAAATCGCGTCCGTTGCCCGACTGGTCGTAGAGTGTCACGATCTTCGGATCGGCCCCTCCTACGAACTCCGCGACGGCCTCGACGTCCAGGAAGCCGTCCGCGTTGAATCCGAAATCCATCACGGCGCCGCCGATGCCCCGCTGAATGCGACAGCATGGCCCTGTGTAGAACCCGTTCAGTCGCCGTAGAGCGAGCGCAAAAACCGGCGTCGTTTCGATGTTCTGCAGGACCCCGCGCTGGAGCTCAACAAACGCCTCGGCCGCGCGCTCTTGGCGCCCGCGCAGCCGCCGGAAATATTCGTCCCACTGGAGGAGGTCCGCGCCTGCCGTGGCCTGAACGGTGTAGACGACCTGGCCATCCTCCCGCCCGCGCGCCTGTACGGAGGTGATGAGGTAGGTATCGTCCACCCCCACCGCCGCGACGTCGATATCCACCAGCTGCCCGGGTCGGAGGCCCGGCCACAGCGTCACGAATTCGAGGTCCTCCTGTGCTTCGCCATATCGGTCAAGCAGGGCAAGCGCGTGCGTGCGTGCACCCTCCAGGCTGTCGGCTCCGATCTCGTCAAAGGCCTCGTACACGCCCGCCCCGCCGTCCGTCGATGCTCGAACCGCGACTTCAGCGTCGTTGGTCTCTTTCCACACGATTTCGTGGAGGCCCTGGTAGCTCACGCGAACCGAGTGGTTTGCTGCCAGGACCGACTCCGTCGAGGCCTGAGTGATGACGTTTGATCCGCGCGTCCAGTACCACTGCTTACCCGTGTTGACTCCCTGGACTCCGACCGTCTGGGCGCTGAATGAGCCACCAGTCGACACCTCGACAGTAGGTGCCGCGCCGATCGGCCATCCTACGGAGAAGCTTCGCCGGCTGGCATCGCCTTTTATCGTCTCGACGATCTGACTGGTGAGCTCGATGCCCTTTACGTACTGCCTGTTCCTGTACCGGTCGAGTGATCCGGAGCGCCGGATCGTCATGTAGCGCCTCAGCGAAGCGTCTTTCAGCGAAAACGGCGCGGCATCGGCGCTCGATCGGTCGTAGATGACCAGGCTGCGCCGCCACGTGGTCGTATCCACGTCTATGCGCCAGGCGAGACCGAGCAGGTCCGTGAGATGGTCCAGTACGTCGCGGGCAGGGGCATACTGCCAGGATGGATCCGCGATCGTCTGCCCCGTGCCAATTGCCGTGTAGTCGATCTCATCGGCAATGCCGGTCGCCATCAGCGCATCGAGGACGTCGTCTACGTCCGTATCACCCTCAAACCCTCTGTTGAACAGGAACCGGTCGAACACGAAATCAGCGCCGCGGCAGTCGTACTCAGCGCGCGTTCCGACGTTTGTCTCACCACTGTGCTCGACGAGCCGCGAGTAGACGTTTCCGTCGAAGACGACCGTCCGATCGTCATTCGATGCGACGTCCAGGATGAGGACGCGGGCGCCCAGTTCGAAGGAGGGAGACCCCCCTTTGACCCACTCATAGAAGGTGGCCCGCGAGCCCCCGTTTTGCTGAGACCGCACCGAAATCGACTCGGGAACGATCGATCCGATGTGCGACGCTCCGGCGAGGGCCGGAGTCGTGATCTCGACGCGCCTGCGATCTGACGTAGATAGCGCCATCAGCCTGCCCCCATCATGCGAAGCTCGCGAGGAATGTGAGGTAGAGATGCCCGGGCGATTTCGCGGCCATCGATCTGGACGACCACGTCGCCCATCCGGCCCGTGCCTATGGCCTGGCGCATGAACTGCATGCCACGCGCGTCGAGCGGAACCACCGCCTCGGGCGAGCCGGCCTCGGCCAGGCGCGCGAGCGTACCCATTGCGCGGGGCATCACAATGCCGCCCATCGCCATCTCGCGGGGTCCGCGCTGTCCACTTCTTCCACGGTCGCCGTCCCGCTCTTCGGATCC
>CAYRNE010000235.1:0-5161 GCA_964425245.1 uncultured Devosia sp. | reverse complement strand
TCATCGAAACCCTCGATCGCGACCGGCTGGCCGCGGTGCTGCGTGCCGAGATGGAACGGGCGGGGCGGGAACTCCCGGTCTTCGTCCAGGTCAACATCGGGGGGGAGCCGCAGAAGGCGGGGATCGCGATCGAAGACGCGGTGACCTTCGTCGGCCGTTGCCGCGACCAGCATCGGCTCAACGTCGTCGGGCTCATGTGCATCCCTCCCGAGGGGGTGCCGCCGGGGCCCTATTTCGCGCTCCTCAATCAGCTCGCACGGGATGCGGGGGTCGGACAGCTCTCGATGGGCATGAGCGGCGATTTCGAAACGGCCATTGCGATGGGTGCCACGCATGTCCGCGTCGGCTCGGCGCTCTTCGGCGCGCGGCCCCCGGCCGGCCCGGCATAGTATGGCGCCATAGGATATCCGATGACGCCCGGCGCACTCGATGCCTACCTCCATAAGCACATTCCGCTCAGCGCGGCGATGGCGATCCGCACCCTTGCCGCAACGCCGGAAGAGGTCGTGCTCGAAGCGCCGCTCGCGCCCAATATCAACCATCGCGCAACGCTCTTCGGCGGCAGCGCGACCGCCCTCGCCATCCTCGCCGCGTGGTCCGTCCTTCACCTCCGCCTCACCGCGACGGGCATGCCGCACCGGCTCGTCATCCAGCGGCAGACCATGAGCTACGAGCTGCCGGTCACCGGCGCGGCGACCGCGCACGGGCGGCCGGCGCCCGGCGCCGATATCGAGCGCGCGCTCGCGATGCTGCAGCGCCACGGCAAGGCGCGGATCGCCGCGATCGCGGAGCTTCGCTTCGGGGGCGGGCTTGCGGGTCGCATGACGGCGGATTTCGTCGCGCTCCGGCAAGACGGCGAGGGCTAGCTAGGCGAGAGGTCTGCCGGCGCTCTCCGCCTCGACGAGCGGCGTCTCCCCTGCCGGCTCGCCCGCGTCCGCCTCGGACTCGGCCGCAGCGTCCTCCTCGATCTCCGGCGGGCGTCGCGACGGCAGCTCGACGACATTGTCCTCGGGACGGATCACGGCCTTGCGGTGGGTGATGGCGAGGATCGTCATCTCGTCCTTCTGCGTCCTCAGCTCGTCCATGATCTCGGCCTCGGTGCCCATGTCCAGCGACGAGCTCGCCTCGTCGAGGAACAGGAACTCGGGGTCGGCATAGAGCGCGCGGGCGATGGCGACGCGCTGCCGCTCGCCGCCCGAAAGCTTGAGCCCGCGCTCGCCGACTTTGGTTTCGTAGCCGTCTTTCAATCCCTCGATGAAGCGGTGGATCGAAGCGCGTTCGGCAGCGCGTCGCAGCCGCTTTTCGTCGTATGGCCGCCCGAGCACGATATTGGTCGCAAGGGTATCGTTGAGCAGCATGATGTCCTGCGGCACGACCCCGATCACCGAGTACCAGTCGCGGCGCGCGATCGCGCCGATGTCGATGCCGTCGACAGTGATCGAACCCTGCTGCGTTTCGAGCGACTTTAGAGCGAGCTTGAAGAGCGTCGTCTTTCCCGAGCCGGTGTCGCCGACGAGGAAGTTGAGCGTGCCGCGCGCGGCGACGAAACTCACGCCGGAAACCACCGTCTTGTCGCCATAGGCATAGGCGACGTCGCGGAAGGCGAGCGTCCCGCGTTCGATTCTCAGCGAGCCTTCGCGGGCATCGTCTTCCTCGGGCTGCTGCCACATGAAGGTGAAGGGCTGGAACTGCGAGTAGGCGCGCAGCAGCCCGTCGATCGAGTTGCCGATCATTTCGAACGGCCGGTTGAGCTGCATGAGGAGCGAGCCCAGCAGCACGAGGTCGCCGATGGTGATCTCGCCCGCCTCGTAGCGCGGCAGGAGCAGGGCGAAGGCGACGATGAACTGGATCGCGAGCGCGCCGCCGAAGACGCCGGCGAAGCTGATGCGGCGAATGGCCCAGGTCGTCCAGGCCGCCCGCGTCTCCTCTGCGGCGTCGGCGAAGCGCTGCCCCACCCAGGCGTCGCCGCCGAAATAGCGCAGCGTCTCCATGGCCGAGACCGCGTTGCCGAGAAAGCCGGCGCGCGCCTGGTCGGCGGCGATCGCCTTCTCGAGATAGGGCCGCGAAAAGCGGTTGGAAAGGAAGATCGCGGCAATGAAAACGGCGCCGTAAGCGATGACGACGAGGACGATCTCGAGGTTGATCGTCGCGCCGAGCACCGCCAGCGAGAGCGCGATCTGCACGATGCCGGGAACGATGATCACGGCAAGGAGCTGCACCACCTGGTTGATGGCGCCGGCACCGCGGTTCTGCGCCGCCTGGATGGCGACCGGGTTGTACTCGATGAAAAAGCCGATGCGCTTTTTCAGCAACCGCGCGAAGAAGCTTGTCGCCGCAACGTATTGCAGCGTCTCGGCACTCATCATCGACATGTAGGAGACGACGCTCTGGAGCGACATGGCGGCGCCGAGCAGCAGCGCATAACCGGCAAAGCCCCACAGGATCGTCGATGCCCAGCTCTCCGCCTGCAATGCATCGATCAGGCGCGAGAACAGATAGGGCGCGGCGACGGTGCTCACCGAGGAGAGCATCACGAGGACGGCGATCCCCATGAGCACCCATTTGGCGCGCGTCCAGTAGCGCGCGAGAATGAAGCGCAGCGGCCCGAGCATCTCGGGCCAGGTGGCCTTCAGGCCTTCGAGCTCTGGGATCTTTCCGCGCGGCATGGGGGATGGGACTTAGTCCTCCACGTGGGGCCAAAGCAAGGCGCGCCGTTCCCGGCTGCCCATCCGGTCAGGGTGCGGACCCGCAACGCGCCTCGGGCGACGTCCGGAGGGAGCCGACGTCATGTCGCCTGCGTTGTCGCTCCAAAGGAGGTGCCGCATGGCAGACAATCACGTCTACAAGATCATCGATCTCGTTGGCTCATCGCCGAAGGGCATCGAGGATGCGATCGGGGCCGCGCTGGCCCGGGCGTCGCAGACGCTTCGCCACATCCGCTGGTTCGAGGTCACCGAAACGCGCGGGCACGTCGAGGACGGCCGGATCGCCCACTACCAGGTGAGGCTCAAGGTCGGCTTCACCATGGAGGACGGCGACGGGGACGACGACGAGGACGACGACGATTAAGTGCCGAGCGCCGACTGCTCGGCCGTGATTCTGTCGAATACCGCATCGAGCTCGTAGGTCTGCGGGCCCGAAGCTTCGAGCCGCTTCTTGAAATACGCGATCGGCTGGGCGAGGATCTTTGAGAGGTCCTCCGAGCAGCTGAACCTGCCTGCGACGCGCTTGACCTTGGAATTGTCGAAGAGGGCCGCCCAGGTCTTGTCGCCAAGGAGCGGTCCGGCCCAGTCCGGGCGGTACCGAATCAGCGTCTCCGTCGGCACGTGGACGATCCGGGGTTCGACGCCCAGCCCCGCCCCGATCGCGCGGTAGATGTCGTTCCAGGTGAAAGCCTTGTCGCCGGTGATGTGAAAGATGTCGCGCCGGGCCTTGCGATTGCCGAGGAGATTGACGAAGGGAACGGCGAAATCCTCCGATCTGGTGAGGGTCCAGGGCGTCGCACCGTCGCCCGCGAGGATTACCGGCTTTCCTGCAAGCATGCGATGGGCGACGATGTCCCCCTCGTTGACGAACGTCGGAAAGCCCGTGCGCACCGTGTGGCTCGGCCGAACGATCGTCCAGGGCAGCTTTCCTGCTGCCCTGAGCATCTGTTCGCAGGCGATCTTGTCCTGGCTGTAGGCCCAGTAGGGATTAACCGCCGGCGTCTTCTCTGTGATGACATAGTCGCGGGGAGGCTTCTCGTAGACCGAGGCCGAGGAGATGAAAACGTACTGACCCACGCGGCCGGCGAAGCTTTCGATGTCCTGCCGCATCTGGTCGGGCGTGAAGGCCATGAACTGGCAGACGACGTCCCAGTCGCGCTCGCCGAGCGTGCGATAGGACGCGGGGTCGGACATGTCGCCCGCGATGGTTCTCACCTTCTTGGGCAGCGTTTCGTCACGCTTGCCGCGATTGAAGACGGTAACCTTGTGTCCGGCCTTAACGGCCAGCTTCACGCAGGGCAGGGAAATCTGGCCGGTACCGCCGACGAACAGGACATTGAGCGCCATGAGGAGCCTCCACCAAGGGGCTAGTCTTGGCGGGAGTCCGGGCGCGAGGCAACGGGGTCGCGCGCGTCGAGGACAATCATGCAGGGACGACGTTCTGGTTGAGCCGGAAGAGGTTCCGGGGATCGAACCGCGCCTTTACCGTCTTCAGCCGCTCGAGGGTTGCCGCCGGGTAGGCGTCGCGGATGCGGTCCGGACCTTCGTTGCCTATGAAGTTGACGTAGGCCGCGCCGTTCCCAGCGGGCTTGAGGCCGGCCGCGAGCGCGTCGATCCAGGCCTGCTTGGCGGGCTTGTCCGCCTCGCCTTCGACGAAGGCAACGACGTGCGCCATCGCGGGGAAGCTGCGGTGGGCATAGGCGGTGGCCTCGGCGGGGACGTCGGCGATCGCGCCGCCGAGCACGCGCAACTGCACCGCCTTCATGCCGCCGATCCTGCCGAGATGGTCGAGAATTGTCCTGCCGATGCCCGGCGCGACGTCGCCCAGGTACATGTTCCTCATCACCACCGTCGGCTTGTAGCCGGGGTCCTCGGGCGGAAACATCTGCATATAGGGGCCCGGTTTCACCATGTCGGCGAGCGGCGCCGCGAGCTCGCGGAAGGGCTTCAGTGCCTTCGCGGCCGCGTCGTCGTCGCCGGCATAGGCGAGCATCGCGAGGATCACCGGCTTGAAGTGGTCCTCGGGCTTGAGGAACGGCATGGGCGGAGCAGGCATGACGTTGGCAATGGTGCCGAGCTCGCGCGGCGCCGCATGCGCCGTCGCAAGGAAGCCGTCGATGGTCTCCTCGGTCGCAGGAAGGACCATCATGCCGCCGGTGAACGCGCCGAGCGGACTGAGCCGGAACTTGAACCGCGTCACGACGCCGAAATTGCCGCCGCCGCC
This sequence comes from uncultured Devosia sp., assembly GCA_964425245.1. Classification (GTDB taxonomy): domain Bacteria; phylum Pseudomonadota; class Alphaproteobacteria; order Rhizobiales; family Devosiaceae; genus Devosia_A. The sequence goes on along the minus strand of CAYRNE010000235.1, from coordinate 232 downwards.
GCGCACCGCCCAGAACAGGTCGGCGTGGTGCTCCGCGTCGGCGCGGATGAGCTCACCGTCCATCGTCACGAGCTCGACGGCCACGAGCGAGTTCGTCGCGAGGCCATGGAGGCGGGCGAGCCAGCCGACGCCGCCGCCGAGGGAGTAGCCGGCGACCCCGACGTCCGGCGACGAGCCGTGCAGCACCGCCATCCCGTGCGGGGCCACCGCGTCCACCACCTGCTCCCAGACC
>CAYRNE010000234.1:0-5164 GCA_964425245.1 uncultured Devosia sp. | reverse complement strand
TATCCTACGCAAGTCGCCTGTCCTTCTACTGGACGAAGCGACCTCCGCACTCGACTCGGAGGTCGAAGCGGCGATCCAGGGCCAGCTGGCGATGCTGATGAAGGGCAAGACGGTGATCGCCATCGCGCACCGGCTCTCGACCATCGCCGCGATGGATCGGCTCGTCGTGCTCGACCAGGGCCGTATCGTCGAGCAGGGCAGCCATGCGCAGCTCCTCGAGCTCGGCGGCCACTACGCCAAGCTCTGGCAGCGCCAGTCAGGCGGCTTCATCGCCGTCGACCAGGTGGAAGCAGCCGAATAGCACGGGAGGGCGGTGCCGCGGCACCGCCCCGCCACGCTCAGACCCAGCGTCGCGTGCGGCCGAGGAATTCCTCGTAGGGTGCGCCGAACTTGCGCGTGAGGTAACGCTCCTCGCGCCGGACGACGCCGTAGTGCAGAACCACCGCGAAGCCGGCGAGCACGGCGATACCGGCCTCGAGCGAGAACGCAAGGACGATCCCCGCCAGCGCGACGATCATCCCGAGGTACATCAGGTTGCGCGTGAAGCGATACGGCCCGGTCGTCACGAGCTTCAGCGCCGGTTGCCGAGGATTGACGTTCGTGCCCGATGTTTCGAACTCACGGCGGCCGACGATGGCCAGCCAGAGTCCCGCTGCAAACAGCGCCGCGCCGAGCCAGGTCGTCCAGCTCGTGAACCCGGGAGCGGGCAGGAACGCGATCGGCACGACGAATTCGAGGACCACGCTTGCCGCGATGGCGATAAGAAAGATCAGCGGGGGCAACATGATGACCCGCGGGCTATCGTATTCCGTGCCAGGCTCGGACATCTCGCGCTCCCTCCCATCCGGCGGTGCTGCTCAAAATGGGAACGTCGGCTGCCGATGTCCAGCGCTGCCTAGCTCGCCCCGAGAATCGTTTCCAGCGAGCCGCGGAAGTCCCGCTCGAGCTCGCCGCCGAGCCTGAAGGCGCCGACAATCTCCATCGACACGAATCCATGCAGGAACGCCGTCAGCGTCCGCGACAGCGGCAAGATGCGCTCGTCCGGAACGCCGACAGCCCTCAGCTCCTCGAACAGCGGCTGTGCCGCCTTGCGGGTCGCCGCGGCGAGCTCAGGGTCGTTGACGGCGTAGCGTGAATAGATGACTTCGTAGCGATGCGGCCATTGCTTGGCAAAGCGCCGGTAGGCATCGGCCATGCTGTGCAGCCGCTGTTTGGGTGTTCGCCCCTTTGTCTCCCGTCGCAGCGTCCGCTCGAGATCCTCCAGCACATTGAGTTCGACGGCCTTGAGCAACGCCTGGCGGTCGGCGAAATGCTTGTAGAACGAGGGCGCGCGGACGCCCGCCGCCGCTGCCACGGCACTGACCGTGACGGCATCGGGCCCGCCCTCGTCCAGCAGGCCGAGCCCGATGGTGACCAGCGCCTGCGGCGAGGTCTTAGCTGGCGTCGGCATGCTGCTGCGCCTTCCTGGCCTTGCCGATCAGCCCCAGATGCGTCTCATTGAACGAATCGTATTTGAGGCCGTAGCCAAGCGCCCGGTCCATGCCGATATGCGCGGCCCAGATCAGAGCGAAAGGAACCAGCCACGTCGCGCCCGCAAACCACGCGGCGCCGCCGAGCGCGAGCGGCAGACTGTAGGTATGAGCGTAATTGTAGAGCGGTGCGCCGAACCGCGGACCGGCCAGCCCACCGAGCATCGCGAGATCGGGCGCCAGCAGCAACAGCGCAAACAGCCACCAATTGCCGCCGAGCACGTGGAAGGCGGCGAGGGACGCGGCGAAAACGGCCAGCCCTTCGAGGCGGAGCAGGGCGGTCACGTGGCCCGGCGGGAAGCCGGAACCGGTCGGCAGGGACATGGAACTCTCCATAGCTACTGTGTGTAGCCATGACGGCTATATGCATTAGCCATGAGAGTCAAGCGGGCGGCGCCGGAGCCTGTTCGGCGCCGCCCGCGAATGGTCACATCGGCAGCAGCTCGGCCACTTCGACCGAGCCGCCGTTCGCATAGATCGGGCAACCCCTGGCGAGGCCGACGGCACTGTCGATGTCGGCCGCTTCGATGATGGAGTAACCGGTGAGCGGGTTGGCGCCGCCGCCATTGCTCACCCGGCCGGACGCCTCGACGGTCCGCGCCGACATCGCGGGCGTGCCCATGTCGATGACCGCCGGTCCCATGTCCTTGTACCAGGCGATCCACCTGGCCATCGAAGCTTCTGCCGCCTTGGGGTCGGCGGGCATGTCGCCGCCGCCGTGAAATCCGAAGATGTACCTGGTCATTGTCGTGCTCCCTGCCGCCTGTGGTTGATGTCACATGCCCGGCAGGACAAGCGGCTTGCCTGTCTCGAGCAGCGTCTTGAGCCCCGCGACGACGATCGGCCAGCCGTTCTCAATTCCCGCGTCGGCGGTCTTCGCGTAGTCGTGGTGGATGATGGTGAACTTTACGGCCTCGCCGACAGTCTCGAGCTCGAAGGTGACTCGCGTCGGCTGCGCCTTGTCGGTCCAGCTCGGAACGAAGGTCGAGACGATCCGGCGGATCGGCTCGATCTCCACGATCTCTCCGTCGAGCACCACCTTGCCGTCGGGATCGATGTAGCGGAACGGGCTTCCCTGCTTAAGGTCAGAGACGAGCTTCGTCCCGTAATAGTACTGCTGCGTCAGTTCGCCCTTGGTGAGCGCGTCCCACAACTGCTGCTGCGTCGTCCGGATGTAGGTCTGCAAGACGAAATCGGGTTTGTCGGCCATCGGAACGGTGCTCTCCAACCTGCTTTTCAAATCGAGGGCGAACCGCGCCAGCGGCTTCTGGTAGGGCGCGATCCACCGGTCCGCGACCTCCTGGATCGGCGCGGCGTTGAGATAGTGGCGTTTGAATCGGCCATCCCTGCGGGTGACGACCAAGGATGCAGCCTCCAGCACCTTGAGGTGCTTCATGACCCCGAACCGGGTCATGCCGAGACCCTGCTCAAGCTCCGTCAGCGTAAGTCCGGCCCGATCCCGCAGCGCATCCAGCAGGGCCCGCCGGGTCGGATCGCTCAGCGCCTTGAAGACTGCATCCACGGGACATTGATACGTGACCAAACGGTCACATGTCAAGCGCCCTCGCACGACCGGGCGGGGCCAGGCATCAGCACCGGAGGGGTCCCGGGCGCAATTGCGTCTGTCCCCTCCACGCTGCTTATGGGACGGCCGGGGGCGGTGGGTACCGACCCGACCTGTGCGGCCGAGGACATGGGATGATCCTTCCGGCTTGGCAGCGATCCGCTGCGCCTCTAGAACCCCCGCGAGGTTGAGGCGGGGAGGGCGCACAGATGGCGACCGTTGCGGCGCGGGCGCGCGGGAAAGTGGCCGGCTATTCGGAGTTGGATCTCAGCGGCGACTACCAGCTCTCCTCGCCGACCTACCGCACCAAGGCGACGATCGCGCTGCCCGGCGACGTGCACACGGCGCTGCTGAAAGCGAAGGAGATTCCCGACCCGTATTTCGGTTCCAACGAGCAGGCGGTCATGTGGGTCAACAAGACCCCGTGGACGATGGAGCGGAGCTTCACCGCGGCGTCCGATGATATTGCAGGCTACCTCACCCTGACGCTCGAGAACGTCGACACATTCGCGACCGTAATCCTCAACGGCGAGGTGGTGGCGAGAACGCAGAACATGTTCGTCCGCTACGACATCGACGTAACGGGCAAGGTGAGGGCCGGAGAGAATACGCTGCGTCTCGAATTCGCCGTCGCTCGCGACGTCGCGAAGGCGCGCGCCGAGGCGCATCCGTTCCCCATTCCCTTCACCTACAATTATCTCACGAACGGGCTCGAAGGGGCCCACATGAATTTCATTCGCAAGGTCGCCTGCCATGCTGGATGGGACTGGGGCATTTGCCTCATGCCGACTGGCGTCTACGGCCGCATGGCGATCCGCCGTTCGCGGCTCGCGCGCCAGGAGAGCGTGCAGGTCGACCAGAAGCACGGCCGCAGCCGGGTGGAGCTGACGATCAGGACGCGCGTCTTCGCCTTCGCGGACGGCGAGGTGGAGCTGACGCACCGGCTCGACGGGCAGACCGCCGGCGGCAAGGTCCGCGTCACGCGCGGCGAGAACGTCGTCGCCCACAAGCTCATCGTCCGCGACCCGAAACTCTGGTGGCCCAACGGGCAGGGCGAGCAGCCGCTCTACACGCTCACCACCACGCTTGACGGCGAGACCACCGAGCGCCGCATCGGCCTGCGCCGGCTCGACTGGGTGGTCGAGAAGGATGCGATCGACCACAGCTTCAAGTGCCGCGTCAACGGCCGCGACATCACCATGATGGGCGCCAACTGGATTCCGGCCGACGCGATCCCGTCGCGCATCACGCCCGCCGTCGTTCGCGACCTGCTCGAAAGCGCGAGGGCCGCCAACATGAACATGATCCGCGTCTGGGGCGGCGGGCAGTACGAGCCGGACTGGTTCTACGACCTCTGCGACGAGCTCGGCATCCTCGTCTGGCACGACTTCATGTTCTCCTGCATGAGCTACCCGTCGAACCGCGAGTTCCTCGACGATGTGCGGCTCGAAATTACCCAGCAGGTGCGTCGGCTCAGCCACCACGCCTCGATTGCGCTCTGGTGCGGCGACAACGAGGTGATCGGTTCGCTGAGCTGGTACCCCGAGACGCGAGCCGACCCGCAACGCTACATTGCCAACTACGACCGCCTGAACGCGATGCTCGGCGCAATCGTCGCCGAGGAGGATCCGGCGCGGCGCTTCTGGCCGTCATCTCCCTCGCTCGGTTACCTCGATTTCTCCGACGGCTGGCATTCCGAAACGCGCGGCGACACCCATTTCTGGCAGGTCTGGCACGAGGCGGCGCCGTTCGAGCGGGCGCGGGAGGTCAACCCGCGCTTCGCCTCCGAATTCGGATTTCAGTCCTTCACCTCGATGAACGTCATCGAGAGCTTCACGAAACCGGCGGACCGCAATCCCTCCTCGCCGGTGATGGAGACGCACCAGCGCAACACCGGCGGAAACGCGCGCATCATCGAGACGATGACGCGCTACTTCCGATTCCCGTCCGACTTCGCCTCGATGGTGTTCCTGAGCCAGGTCCAGCAGGGACTCGCGATCAAGACCGCCATCGAATACTGGCGCTCGACCAAGCCGCGCTGCATGGGCACGCTCTATTGGCAGCTCAACGA
>CAYRNE010000233.1:0-5178 GCA_964425245.1 uncultured Devosia sp. | reverse complement strand
CTGATGCTGGCACTGAAGCTCTACCGCGAGGGCTTCCGCCCGTCCGAGCAGCAGGCGACGCCCTATACCATGGTCGGCGTCAACATCATTGCCGCAGAAACCGACGCCGAGGCGCGCCGCCTCGCGACCACCCAGCAGATGAGCTTCACCAGCATCTTTCGCGGGGCCCGCGGTCTGAGCCAGCCGCCGATCGACGATATCGAAACCTATTGGACGCCGGAGGAGAAGGCGCAGGTCCAGCGCATGCTCGCGCGCTCCATCGTCGGCTCGAAGCAGACCGTCAGGGCCGGCATCGAAGCGCTGATCGAGGAGACGGCGGCCGATGAGCTGATCATCGTCTCCGACGTCTTCGACCACGCCGCAAGGCTGCGCTCGTTCGAGCTGATCGCCGAGACGGCGCGCGGTTAGAGAACCCGCGTCACCTTGAGGAAATGTCCGCGCTCCTCGTTGGCGGCCTTGATGGCCGGCTGGGAGCCGAGCACGACCACCTCGGCATTGTCCCTGAGCGCATCGAGCCCGTCGGCCAGCGCGGTGAAATCCTGCGGCGAGGCACCGAGGATTTCCTCGCGCCGCTGCTGGCGCGCCTCGTCGGTGTCGCCCATCAGCTCCCAGAGGAGCGACGTGAAGCCCTTGGCGTCGGGGAGCCGATAGGCATCAACCGAACCGATGACGCCGATGACGGAGCGCGTCAGGTCCTGCTCGCCGATCGACCGGCGCAGGAAGGCCGCTGCATTGTCGTAGTTGTCGAGCGTCTCAAGCAGGTTGGGATCGCGGTAGGACGTGAACGCGAAATTGCCCGAGAACGGATCGAAGCTCGAGCCACCGCCATAGGCGCCGCCCTGCACGCGGATCCTGTCCCACATGTAGGTCGTGTTGAGGTGCTTTACCGCGACCGCCATGCCGCCGGTCGGCCTGAGGCCGAGCGCGACGAGGTTGCCGCCCTTTGCGACGTAGTTGACCTTGCCGGGGAAGGTCAGTCCCTCGGATTGACGCAGAGGCACGTAGCCCCAGCCGTCGCCGCCGCCGGTGCCTTCCGGCAGGCCGGCGAGGAACGCGGCGAGCGGCGCACGGAAGGCATCGATCGCCTCCGCGTCCGCGGTGACGTTCGCGACCATGCGCGCGCGCCCGAGGAGAATGTCGCGGATGCGCCTGAGCGCCGCCTCGACGGAAGCCCAGTCGCTGTCGATGCGCCTCGCGAGATCGCGCAGGAAGAAATACTGGCTGACGCCGCCGGTCTGCTCGCCGAACCAGTCGCTTTCGTTGAACTGGGCGCGAAGACGCGAGCCGGCAATCGCGTTGCCCATGCCGGCGAGCGAGCTCTCGAAGCCGGCCTTGGCTTCGAGCACCATCTGGCGGATGCGCTCCCGGTTGTCGAGGCGCGCATCGGTGAGTACGTCGCGCAGGATGGCGAGGAGCTCATCGGTCTTGTCGGGTACCGCCTTGCCGCGCAGGAACAGCCAGGCCGCGATGCCCTTGCCGTCGCGCCGCGTCGAGCTCCAGCGGCTGACGCCGATGCCCCCGGTGGAACGGCCGATCCGCTGCGTCAGCGCGACGAAATCCTCCTTGCCGGTGCCGGTCTGCGTCAGAGCCCGCGAGAAGATCGGCAGGTAGGGCAGCAGTTCGCCCGGCAGCGCGCGCAGATCGAAGCCGAGATCGAGATAAAGGACGCCGTTGGTTGCGAGCGGATGCGTGAAGGTCGTGATGCCGGCGACGGTCTCGCGCTCGATCGGGATCGTCTTGTTCTGCCGAGGCAGGTCGGCGATGGTGAGTGTCGGGATTTTCGCAAGGGCCTCGGGAGGGTCCGGCTCCTCCTGCAGCGCCTTGAGACGCTTGGTCTGCTCTGCAACGGCGGCGCGCTCCGCCTCGGTCATGGCCGCCTCGGCCGCCTCGAGCCGGGCCCGCTCCTCGGCCGCTTCGCGGGCGCTCTGCTCCGGATCCGCCTTGAGCAGAACGCGCGTGCGGTGATTGTTGCCGATGAGGTGCTGGCCGATGAGGTCCTCGAACACCCTCTCGCCCTGGGCGAGGCGGTCCTTGAGCCGTTGCATCGGTCCCTCGAACTGCAGGGGCTCCAGCGGATCGCCGCCATGCAGCCAGGTGCGCATGGCGCGGAACATGAGCGCAATGCCGCGCGGGAACGAACCCGTGTTGTTCTCGCGCAGGGCGAATTCGATGGAGTTGACGGAGGCCTCGACCGTCTCCTTGTCGATGCCGTCACTGGCGAGCCTTTCGAGCGTCTCCAGGACGAGCGCCTCGACCCTGTCGGCATCGGCCTCGTCGATGCCCTTGAGGCCGACTGTGAAATAGGGCTGCAACATGTCCTCGGCGAGCCCGCTGCCGGTCAGGCCTTCGCCCAGCCCGGAATCGATCAGCGCCTTGCGCAGCGGCGAGGCCGACGTGCCGACGAGTACGTGCTCGAGGATGCCGAGTCTGAGCGACAGGTCCGGATCGTCGACGCGGTCCAGCATCCAGTTGACCGAGACCATCGAGGTCTTCTTGTCGTCTCCGGCCTCGTCCTCGCTCGCCGCGTAGGTCTCGACGATCTTTTTCGGTTGGCTCCAGCGCGGCTGCTGGCCGATCTCGGCTCGGACCTCGATGCGGTCGAACTGGCCGAGATACTTGTCGAGGATGGAGAACCGTTCCGCCTCCGGATCGTCGCCGGAAAAGACGATGCGCGCATTGGAGGGATGGTAGTAGGTCTCGTGGAACTTCTTGAAGTCCTCGTAGGTGAGGTCGGGGATGGCCTTGGGGTCGCCGCCCGAATTCACCCCGTAGGTCGTATCGGGATAGAGCGACTGCTGGCTGGCCTTGGCGAGGACGGCCGATGCCGACGAATAGGCACCTTTCATTTCGTTGAAGACGACGCCCTTGAATACCATGGGGCCCTGGCTCGCCTCACGCTCGTAATGCCAGCCCTCCTGGCGGAACGTGTCCTCGCTGATCAGCGGGAAGAACACCGCGTCGAGATACACGTCGACGAGGTTGTGAAAATCCTGGAGGTTCTGGCTTGCGACCGGATAGGCCGTCTTGTCCGAGAACGTCATGGTGTTGAGGAAGGTATGGAGCGAGCCCTTGAGCAGCTCCACGAACGGCTTCTTGACCGGATAGGAGCGCGAACCGCAGAGCACCGAATGCTCGAGGATATGGGCGACGCCGGTCGAATCCGCGGGCGGCGTCTTGAAGGTCACACCGAACACCTTGTTCTCGTCGTCGTTGACGAGGCTCAGGACTTCCGCGCCGGTCTTCTTGTGACGGTAGAGCCGGGCGAGAGAGCTCACCTCCGGGATCTGCTGCTCACGGACAAGCTCGAAGGCGGGATGCACGGACATCTCGGGCTCTCGGATCGTTGCGGACAGGGCCTTGTGGCCGGAAGGTGAGGCTAATCTAGGGAGCCGCCCGGCCGGTTGCCACCCCCTCTCAAGCGGAGGTGAGGTCCAACGAAATTGGAGCGCTCAACTCGTGAAGAAGGCCTGCGTGCCGTGCGCCTCGATGGCGCCCGCGAGCCGCGACAGGGCGTGGACGTAGGCCGCCGTTCGCATGCTGGTGCCCCGGCTGCGGCAGATGTCCCAGACGGCGCGGCCTTCCTTTTCCATCATCCGGAGCAGGCGCCGGTGTACCTCATCGAGCTCCCAGTAGAGGCCTTCGCGGTTCTGCACCCACTCGAAGTAGGAAACGGTGACGCCACCCGCGTTGGCGAGAATGTCCGGCAGGACGACGATGCCCTTCCGTTCAAGGATCGCGTCGGCGTCGGCGGTAACGGGGCCGTTGGCGAGCTCCAGCACGACCTTGGCCCTGATCGTGTCGGCATTGTCGCCGGTGATCATGTCCTCGAGCGCGGCGGGAACCAGTAGCTCGCACTCGACACCGATGAGGTCCTCCTGCCGTATCGCCTCGACGCCATCCTCGTTGGCGAGCGCGGTCACCGGCTTGCCCGCCTTCTTGAGGCCGATGAGGGCATCGACGTCGAGCCCCTCCGGCCGCGCGACGGCCCCCGAGGAATCGCTGACGGCAACGATCGCGTGCCCGTCTGCGGCAAGGAGCTTTGCGATGAACTGACCTGCATTGCCGAAGCCCTGCACCGCCACCCGCATCCGTTCGCCCAGACCCAGTTCGCCGTTGAGATGGCGCACCAGATAATAGCCGCCGCGCGCCGTCGCGTCGTCCCGGCCCAGCGAGCCGCCGAGCGCCAGCGGCTTGCCGGTGATCACGGCAGGCACCACCTCGCCGGTCAGCTGGTAGTACTCGTCGGCCATCCAGCCCATGATCATGGCGTTGGTGTAGACGTCCGGCGCCGGAATATCGCGATCCGGCCCCACGACGCGCGCGAAGGCTTGCATATAGGCGCGCGACAGCCGCTCGAGCTCGGCCTTGGAGAGGTGCCGCGGGTCGACCCTGACGGCCCCCTTGCCGCCGCCGAAAGGCAGGTTCATCACCGCGCATTTGAAGGTCATCCAGAAAGCCAGCGTCTCGACCTCCTCGACGTCGGCATCGGGGTGGAAGCGGATTCCGCCCTTGGTAGGGCCGCGGGTGTCGTCGTAGCGGCAGCGCCAGGCGAGGAAGGACTTGCGCGAGCCGTCGTCCATGCGGATCAGCAGCCGCACCTTGGCGGTCTCGCGCGGATATTTGAGCTTCTCGATCACGTCGGGATCGATCTCAACGTGGCGTGCGGCTTCGTCGAGACGAACGAGCGCGCGGTCGAGCAGGCTGGATTCGGTCATGGGCACACTCCAGGGGGGCGTCGAGGAAACCGTCCCGTGGAGGGCGGCAGCAAACCGCCCTAGTATGTCAACATCGCTGACATAACAACTGGAAAAGCTGTCGCAGGTCAACGCGGGTGAGCGCTAGATGCTGCCTCGGACTTCGGGCTTCACCTTGCGCTCGTACCAGTCGCGCAATTCCTCGACGAGCGCCGGCTCGAGGGGATCGCGTTTCGTCGCCTCGACGTTGTCGCGCAGCTGGGCGGGCCTCGTGACACCCGCGATGATCGTCGAAACGGCGGGATGATCGAGCAGCCAGCGCAGCGCGAACTGGCTCATCGGCACGCCCTCGGGAAGGAATGTCTGCTTGAGCTGATCGGCGAGCTCGATGCCCTTGTCGAACGGCAGCCCGGAGAACGTCTCGCCTACATTGAAGAACTCGCCCTCCGCGTTGTAGCTGCGGTGATCGGTGTGGGCGAACCTC
>CAYRNE010000232.1:0-5232 GCA_964425245.1 uncultured Devosia sp. | reverse complement strand
CGCAGGAGGTGTTCTTCGCAGTTGTCGCAACGACTATCACTCTGGCGGCGGTCTTCGTACCGCTCTCCTTCCTCCCCGGCCAGACCGGCCGCCTGTTCCGCGAGTTCGGCTTCACGCTGGCAATCGCTGTGCTGCTGTCGTCGGTCGTCGCGCTGTCGCTCGCTCCCATGCTCGCATCGCGCTTGCTGAAGCCGCATGCCGAACGGCGGCCGAACCTGCTCGAGACGTTCGGCAATGGCCTGAGCCGCCTCTATCGCGGCATGCTCCGGCTGTCGCTCGACAACCCGCTGGTCGTCGTCCTGATCGCCGTGGTCTTCGCAGGCGCCGCCTGGTTCGTCTTCGGCACCCTGCGCCAGGAGCTGACCCCGCCCGAGGACCGCTCCCTGATCGCCATCCGGATCAGCACGCCGGAAACGGTCAGCTACGACTTCACGCGGACCCAGATGCAGAAGATCGAGGAGCTGGTGACGCCCCTCAAGGCGACCGGCGAGGTCGAGAGCATCTATTCGGTTTCGGGCTTTGGTTCGAACACCTCGAGCGGCTTCCTCATGCTTCGCCTTGCCCCGTGGGAGGAGCGCGAACGCAGCCAGCAGGAAATTGCCGCCGAGATCGACCGGCTGCTGGTGCAGGTGCCCGGCGTCCGCGCCTCCGTAAGCCAGCCCAACAGCCTCGGCATTCGTGGTGGCGGCCAGGGCCTGCGCTTCGGCGTCGTCGGAGAGAATTACGAGGTGCTGGCCGAGGCCGCCAACCGCATCAAGGACGAGCTCGAAAAGGACGAGAAGTGGGGCCGTGTCTCGGTCAACTACGAAACGACGCAGCCCCAGATGACGCTCGAAATCGACCGCGAGCGCGCCACGGCGCTCGGCATCGACATCAACGGCCTCGGTACGACGATGCAGGCCATGATCGACGGCACCAGCGTCGGCTCGATCTTCATCAACGACCAGAGCTACGACGTCCGCATGGTTTCGAGCTCCAGCCCGGTCAACGACCCCGGCGACCTCGAATCCATCTTCGTGCGCACGTCGGACGGCCGCTATGTGCCGATGTCGACGATCGCGACCCTGACCGAGGCGCCGATCGCGCCCTCGCTCGGGCGCGAGGAACAGCGCCGGGCAGTGACGGTCACGGCCTCGCTTACCGATGGGTTCGCGCTGGGCGACGCCTACCAGGAGGCGGTCCGGATCGCCCAGGATTTCCTGCCCGAAGGAGGCGCCATCGTGCCGCTCTCCGAGGCAAAGACCATCGGTGAGGCCAATTACGCGCTCGCCATCACGTTCGGCTTTGCGCTGGTCGTCATCCTGCTCGTCCTCGCCGCGCAGTTCGAGAGCGTCTGGAGCGCCGTGATCGTCATGGCGACGGTGCCCTTCGGCCTCGCCTGCGGCGTCTATGCGATGCTGGTCACCGGCACGAGTCTCAACGTCTACAGCCAGATCGGTCTCATCCTCATCGTCGGCATCATGGCCAAGAACGGCATCCTGATCGTCGAGTTCGCCAACCAGCTCCGCGACCGCGGGCTGAACGTCCGGCAGGCAGTGGAGGAAGCCTCGAACGTTCGGCTGCGGCCGGTGGTCATGACGATGATCGCGACCGTGCTCGGCGGCATGCCGCTGATCCTCGGCACCGGCGCCGGCGCGGAATCCCGCGCCTCGCTGGGCTGGGTCATGGTCGGCGGGCTCGGCTTTGCGGCCATCTCGACCCTGTTCCTGACGCCGGTCGCTTACCTGCTGCTCGCCCGCTTCTCACGGCCGAAGATACAGGAGGAGGAGCGGCTGACGCGCGAACTGGAAGCGGCCCGGCTGCTCGACAGCCCGTTGGAAGGCCACGCGGCCGCGAGAACCGCGCCGGCCGAATAGCGCGTCACCGCTCGAGGGCTGCCGCGGCGCCGCGATGACGCACGACGAAAGCGCGGCCCTGGCGGCCGCGCCTTCCCCGTCGCGTGAGCGTCAGTAAACGTAAACGGTCAACTGGTCGCCGCGCTTGTCAACCGCGAGCACGTCGTCGAACCCGTACTGCGGCGAAATGGCGGCGCGGATTGCCGCGACCGACGCCACCCGGCTCTGCATGAACCCGATATTGGCATCGGCATCGACTGCCGCAGCAAGGCGGGCGCGGGCGTCTGGGCAGATTTCGACCGGCACGATGCTGACCCTTGCGGCGCTGCTCCAGCTTGCGGCGACGGCGGCGTCGTAGCTGTTGCGCGCGAGAAGATGGTCGATCTGCGCATCGTCGGGCGAGAAGCAGTCGGTCCGCACATCCGCATCGGCGCGTGCGTTCGCGACCAGCCGGCGATCGAGGCGATCGGACGCCGATCCGGCAGCGGAGCTGCCGTCGCCGCCGATGCCGCCGCCACCCGATGCGCCGCCATCCGGCGAGGCATCGATGCTGCCGGTCGTCGTGCCGCCGGAACCGCCGAAGAGTTCGATCAGCGGTCCATCGCCGCCGATGCCGCCGATATCGCCAAGCCCGCCGACCCCTTCGCCGAAGAGATCCTTCGCGACGTCTTCTCCGACATTGCCGAGCCTGACGGCCGCATCGACGTCGGCATCGTCGCCGAGCCCGATGTCGGCGTCGGCGAGCGTCCCGGCGCCGGACCCGAAGAGATCGACGATCACGTCCGCATCGAGGCCGCCGCCATCGTCGCCGGAATCGAGATCGACCACGACATCGGCGCCGTCACCCGCCGAACCGAACAGATCGGCGCTGACGGTCGCATCCACGCCGCCACGGCCGAGCAGGTCGAGATCGAGGCCGTCACCGCCGCTGCCGTCGCTGAAGCCGAGGTTCACGTCGACGCCGGCATCGACGCCGCCGCCGCTCCCGCCGCCGCCGGAGCCTATGGAAACGAGGGGCCCATCACCGCCGAGGTTCAACAATTGGGCCGACGCAGGTCCGGCGGCCAGGGCCAGAACGGCGATGGCGGCGCCGGAGAGATATGCAGTCCTGATGCGCATTCTTCTTCTCCGTAAATCGTGCGCGGCGCGGGCTGTCGTCGCGCTCGGAAAGAAGAACAGGCGGCTCCGCGCCGGTGTTTCGCCGGACGTGCCGCCATGGTGGGCGGAGGGTTAAGAAGAGCGGGGCAATTTGCCCCGCCCTTCGCGGGGTGCAAGGAAGCTTCAGAGCGTGAGCACCACGATCTGACCGTCGGGCCTCAGGTCGACGCCGATGACGCGGCTTATATCGACCGCACGGTTCTGCCCGTTGCGGCAGCGGCGCATCATCTGCTGCAGCGTCTGGATGTCCGCGCCGAAGGCGGTGATGAGCTGCTGCAGCGCCGCGCGCTCGTTCTGCCGCACGTAGCTGGCGGCGTTGGCGACGCCGAAGTTCGCGAGGCAGACCTTGTTGCCCTGGGCGAACCGCAGCCAGGCCCGGTTCTGCAGGACCGCGAGCAGCAGCTTCAGGCGCGATGAGCTCTGCAGCCCATGGATGCCATCGAGGCCGGTGCCCGAATTGCGGAGCGAGGCCACCGTGCCGTTGAACACGATGTTCGAGCCGTTGGCGCCGGGCAGGCCCGGCTGACCCGGCTGTCCCGGCTGTCCCGGCTGGCCGGGTAGCCCCGGCAATCCCGGGAGACCGGGCAGGTCCGGAAGCCCGGGCAGCGGCAGGCCGCCGACAAGGGTTCCGGGCAATTCCAGCCCGGCCCCGCCGTCCCCGACCGGGACATTGAGATTGTCGCCGCCGCCGCCCAGCAGCGTGACGCCGACATCCGGCACGCTGCCGCCGGTGCTCACGCTTACCGTGGCAACGTCCGTGACGCCGATCGTGCCGTCGCTGGCATCCAGATCGACTGCGTTGTTGAGCGGGTTGCCGCCTCCGCCGCCGACGACGGTATTGACCGTGTCGGTCACCGTGTCGACGACGTCGCCGACGCCGCCGTCGAGCAGATTGCCGAGAAGCTGCCCCGACGCAGTCGTGCACGACAAGGCGAGAACAAGAGCCGCGGCTCCCGAGATCGTGGTCCAGGTCTTTTTAATCATGATGCCTCTCCCTCTGGCGGCCGCTTGCAATGCGGTCGCGAACAGGCATCAGTTCAGCCGCCCGGCTGTTAATCCAAGTATAATAGATATAATTGACTTTGTTTCGTACGAAACGAAACTATTACAGTACGGTACAAAAATATACGTACGTATTATCACATACACTTGTGAGCGCATAAAGGACGCGGGACCGAAGTCCCGCGCCCCTCGGCTTATCCACAAGGGAGCGTCAGCCCTTGCAGAGTTCACCGAAGCTGCTCGACCGCGCCATCGCGCGGCGAATTTCGCTTGGTGTTTCGAAACGTGGGAGGCTGTCGTTGGTTTCACCGGCGCGGCAAGGTGATCGCCCGCGAGCGCTCTGGCGCAAACCCCGCGCCGTTGCCGGCGCGGGGCCGAGGTGTCGGTGCAAACAACCTCTGCCGGTGCAAAAGCCCCGGTGATCGATTTTCTAGCGCAAGCATCGCGGGACGTCACCGGTCCGAAACCTGCACGCTCTCACGCAACGTGAAGCTGCCGCATTATTCAGCAGCTAGACAGTCGCTGCCTATACTATAGGCATGTCGGAGGATGACGCCGCCGCGCCCCGGAGCAGAGCGACTTTTCTGCAGGCGGGCGATACCAAAGCTTATCAAGGGGTTAACACGCCCCGGCGGGTCGCTGGCATAGGCCTTGCAAAACGACTGGCGGTGCAAACAACCGTCTGTCGGAGGTTCTAATGACAGGAGTAAAGGCGCTGGCCGGTGTCGGCCTAGGCCTGACCATGACCCTTGGCGCATTCGCGCCCGCGGTCGCCCAGGACACGATCAAAGTCGGCATTCTCCACTCGCTCTCGGGCACGATGGCGATCTCGGAGACCACCCTCAAGGACACGATGCTGTTCCTGATCGACGAGCAGAACAAGAAGGGCGGCCTGCTCGGCAAGCAACTCGAAGCCGTGGTTGTCGACCCGGCATCCGACTGGCCGCTCTTCGCCGAGAAGGCGCGCGAACTCATCACCGTGAACGGCGTCGTCGCCGTCTTCGGCTGCTGGACGTCGGTTTCCCGCAAGTCCGTGCTGCCGGTGTTCGAGGAACTGAACTCGATCCTCTTCTATCCCGTGCAGTACGAGGGCGAGGAAAGCCAGCGCAACGTCTTCTACACCGGCGCAGCGCCCAACCAGCAGGCGATTCCTGCCGTCGACTACCTGATGAACGAGGAAGGGGTCGAGCGCTGGGTGCTCGCGGGTACCGACTATGTCTATCCACGCACGACGAAC
>CAYRNE010000231.1:0-5236 GCA_964425245.1 uncultured Devosia sp. | reverse complement strand
CTGGATCGCCGTTCACCGACGTCGTCAACATCGGCATCGGCGGCTCGGACCTCGGGCCGGCGATGGTGACGCTGGCGCTCGAACCCTACGCGCGCCCCGACCTCCGTCTGCACTACGTCAGCAACGTCGACGGCGCCCATATCCATGACACGCTGAAGCGCCTCGACCCGCTGCGGACGCTGTTCATCGTCGCGTCCAAGACGTTCACGACCGACGAGACGATGACCAATGCGAGGACGGCGCGCGGCTGGATCGCCCGGGCGCTCGGCGAGGAGGGGGTGCCCGAGCACTTCGCGGCCATCTCGACGAACATCTCGGCCTGCGCCGATTTCGGCATCAAGGCCGACCGCATCTTCGGTTTCTGGGATTGGGTTGGCGGGCGGTATTCGGTCTGGTCGGCCATCGGGCTGCCGGTCGCCATCGCTGTGGGCTTCGACAACTTCGAGGCGTTCCTCGCGGGCGCCTATGAAATGGACCAGCACTTCCTCAGGACCCGGCTCGAGAAGAACCTGCCGGTCATCATGGGTGTCCTCGGGGTCTGGTATCGCAACGCCTGGGGCTTTTCGACCCACGCCGTGCTTCCCTATGACCAGAGGCTCGCGCGGTTCACGGCCTATCTGCAGCAGCAGGACATGGAGAGCAACGGCAAGTCGGTGACGCTCGCGGGCAAGGCGGTGGACTATCCGACCGGGCCGATCGTCTGGGGCGAGCCGGGCACCGTCGGCCAGCACTCGTTCTACCAACTGATCCATCAGGGGACCGACGTCATCCCCTGCGATTTCCTCATTGCCGCGAGCCCGCACGAAACCCTGCCCCCGCATCACGACAAGCTTGTCGCCAATGCCCTCGCCCAGTCCGAGGCGCTGATGCTGGGCAAGACCAGGGAAGAAGTCGTCGCGGAACTCACAGCCCAGGGGCTCGACCGGGAGAGCATCAAGGCCCTGGCGCCGCACAAGGTCTTCCCGGGTAACCGCCCGTCCAACACGATCATCTATCCCCGGCTCACGCCGCCGATCCTCGGTGCTCTGATCGCGCTCTACGAGCACAAGGTCTTCGTCCAGGGCACGATCTGGGGCATCAACTCTTACGACCAGTGGGGGGTCGAACTCGGCAAGCAGCTTGCCAAGGCACTGCTGCCCAAGGTCGAGGGGCGGACGAGTGCCAAGGGGCACGATGCATCGACACAGGGGCTGCTCTCCGCCTTTCACCGCATGCGGCAGGTTTCTGAACCGTAGATGAACGGCGGATTCCGGGGTTATTCAAAAGTTTGAGTTACGGTCCTTCGACGGGTCGCCCATTTCGGGCGGCGACAGTGCAAGGATCCTCCTCATGTCCCCCCTCCATTTCCTGAAGATTGCTTCGCGGGTTGCGCTCTTCGGCATCATTGCCCTGGCCCCGCTCCCGGCCCTGGCACAGGGCAGCCCGACGCTCGGCGGCACGCTTCAGCTCGAGGCGCCGCAGCCGGAGGCCGGACAGGGACAATCGGGGCAGTCCGGCGAGGAAAATCCGCTGGGCGGGCAGCGTCAGAGCTTCGACAACAACAACCCCGACATGTACAAGGACGGCGGCCGCGACCGCTACGAGGAGGATTACTTCTCGTGCCTGAGCAACAGCCAGATCCGGCGCGGGCTGCGCCGTGTCGGCTTCGAAGAGATCGAGTTCGTCCGGGAGCTCCGCAACGACCGCGTCGTCGTCGAGGCGCTCTATGAGCGGGACGGGTGGGTCTACTCCATGCGCGTCGATCGTTGCGACGGCCGCGTGGACCGCATCCGGCCGCTCTACTATTACGACGACTTCGGTTTCTCGCTGCGTTTCGATTTCTGAGCGCGGTCATATGAACGACGAAGGCCGGGGCCGGGGGCTCCGGCCTTTTCGCGTCTGAACCTCTGCTAAATGGACCGTTCTCCGGTCATTCACGCCAGATCGGGCAGCCTTTTTCCTGCCGCTCCTCCCGGCGGCCGCTTCGTCAACCGAAAGAGGAATCCGCCCATGTCCCGTTCTTTCAGGATGATCGCCCCGGCGGCGATCGTTACTCTCGGCCTCGCCGGCGCCACGCTGGCGCAGTCGACCAGCGCCACGCCGACCGTGCCCACCGCGCCGCTCGAGCCGAAGCTGACCGAGCTCACGCTCGACGTCGGCCTCACGGCCGCCATGATCGAACGCGGCCGGCAGCTGCAGGCCGACATGGTCACCTTCGGCTACGACGAGGACGATGTCGATGACTGGTGTGCCGGCAAGCGCGACATCCGCAACGGCCTCGTCCGCGCCGGCTTCAACGATGCCGACATCGTCGACCGCCTGACGAACTTCCGCGTCCGTGTCGAAGGCCTCTACCTCAGCGACGGCTGGGTCTACTCCATGGTCGTCAACCGCTGCACCGGGGAAGTGACCAACGTCGCCCCGATCTACATGGCGTCCGATCTCGCCTGACCTTGGCAAACCGGCCCGGGGCCTCGCGCGCCGGGCCGGCCTCGATCCGCCGCTATCGTTCCAGTTCGTCGCTGAGCTGTCGGGCCCACAGCAGCCCGATCAGCGCGCCCTTGACCGGGCGCATGAGGATCAGTGGCACGACAAGGGAAATCGGTACCAGCACGGAAATGTAGAACCCTGGTGTCGCGCCGCCGCTCAGTTCGATTTCGAGCATGACGAAGACGATGACGTGGGTCACGATCATGATCATGACAAACGGCAGCAACAGGCCGACGTTGTACCGCCGCAACGGTTCCCCGCAGTGCCCGCACTGTTCCACCTGTTCGATGAAGCCTTTGTAGAGGCGCCCGGTGCCGCACTTCGGACAACGGCTCATGAGGCCGTTTTTCAGTGCGGGCCAGGTGGGGCGTTTGTGCTCCAGCGCCGCCATTCCCCGTCCCTCACTTTCTGAGATGGCGTTTCCGACGGCAGTAGTCGCGGCGCGGACGGGACAGGGGCTCGGCTGCCGTTTCGTTGGCCAGGCGGGAAACCGGAAAAACCGCTCTGTTCCCCGTGCACCGTCGCGTCCGGTTGACACGCGCCGCTGAGCTAGGAAATGAGCGGCCGCGGCTGAAGGTTCCGTTGCGGCCTCGCGGCACCGACTGCGCCGGTTCAATCACAGGCGCGCCAGTCGATTTTGAGGCCGAGACGGTTGCCGATCTCCCAGGTCGGCCGGTTGTTGGCGCGCTGCCTACCCCGATGATCGCAAAGCTGCAGCCGCCTCCCGTGCACCCGGTTTGACCGCTGCGCCAGTCGATAGATCGAGGAGAGGGACCTGGTACGCCCGCCGGGATTCGAACCCGGGACCATCCGATTAAAAGTCGGATGCTCTACCACTGAGCTACGGGCGCATGGGACGCCCATTGGCGCCGGCGCGGAACATAGACCGCCGTCACCTTGAGTCAACCGCAATCGCCCGCCGTCCGGGCGGTCCCGAGTTGCCGGGGGTCAGTTGAGGAGCGGGAGCGCTTCGCCCGCGAAAGCGGCCGGCTCGCATGGAATGCCGACCTTGTCGAGGCGGCTGCAAAGCCGCGTGGCCTCCGAGTCCGAGCGTAGCGGTCCTGCAATGATCTGCCGGCGACCGGAGTCCGCGGTGTCGGTCAGCACGGGCCAGGTGCCGATGAGGAGCGTCCCCACGCGGGCGAGCATTTCCTGCCACAGGGCTTCGGCCTCGTCCGCCGGCACGGGGAAACCGATGGCGACGCCGACGGAGCTGCCGTCCGCCAGCGGCGCTACGGGCGTGTCGTCCTCCGCCGCGGTGCGCGGCTCGATTACGACGAGCGGCTTCTGCTCCACCCTGACCGAGCCGCCCTCGGCGTCGAAGCTCACGGCCTTTCCGTCGACGATGGATGCGGTTACGGACCGGTCGATGGGAACCGATTCCGGCACGCGTTCAAGGAGGCCGGGCACCGTAACCTCAAGTGCGCCGACGCGCTGGGTGACATCCTGGCGGGCCCGCTCCGCGAGATCGAGGCGCTGGACGAGCTGGGCGGCGTCGCGGCGAAGGCCGTCCGCTTCCAGCCGGAGATCGGCAACCTGGGTGCGCAGTTGCGCCAGGGTCGCGCCTTCGAGCCGCGAGGCATGCAGCGCCGCAAAAACCCCGGCGGGGATGAACCCGGAAGCGTTCGCGAGCAGGACGGCGGCGCTCCAGCAGCCGAGCGCAATCAGACCCCACAAGGTGAGGTCCGAAGGCCGGAACTGGTCCGCAGCCTTGGCCAAGTCTTTGTCCCCCGCCGAACGCCACGAATCAGGCGCTTTTCGGCAGTTTACCACTGCTGCGGCGCATTATCGGTTTTCCAACAAGTTGCTGCCATAAAGGCGGCGAACGCTGCTCGAAACGGGGCGCTATGGCGGAACTTCTTTCAATCGTACTTGCGGCCGGCGAAGGAACGCGCATGCGGTCGGCGGTTCCCAAGGTGCTCCACCCGGTGGGCGGGCTGCCGATCGTCGGCCATGTCGTGCGGGCGGCGCTCGGCGCCGGATCGACGGCCATGGGTGTCGTGACCGGACCCGGCCACGAGGCGGTGCGGAAAGCCGTGGCCGCGCTCGCACCCGATGTGCAGTTCTTCGAGCAGATCGAACGCCGCGGCACCGCGCACGCCGCCCGAATGGCCCATGCGATGTTCGACAAGGCGACTGGCTACGTGGCGGTGGTCTACGGCGACCATCCGCTGCTCGGTGCCAGGGATTTCGAAGGCGTGATCGCGCGCCTCGACGCCGGGATGGATGCCGCCGTTCTCGCTTTCGAGCCGGCCGATCCGACCGGCTACGGGCGCTTGATCACCGAGGGTGACCGGCTGCTCGCGATCCGCGAGCACAAGGACGCGAGCGAGGAGGAGCGCCGTATCGGCCTCTGCAACGCCTGTGTGCTTGCGTTCCGGGCCGGGGTGTTTCGCGATCTCATCGGCCGGGTCGAGCCGAACAACGCGCAGGGCGAATACTATCTCACCGACCTCGTCGAACTCGCCAATGCCGCCGGGCACAAGGTGGGCTACGCCGTGGCGCCGGAGGAGAACGTGCTCGGGGTCAACGACAGGGCCCAGCTCGCGCGGGCCGAGGCGCTGTTCCAGGAGGTCCGGCGCAACGACTTCATGGCGGCTGGGGTCACGCTGAAGGATCCGAGGACGGTCTATTTCTCCTGGGACACCGAGATCGGACACGACGTGACCATCGAGCCCAACGTCGTCATCGGACCCGGCGTCAGGATCGGCGAGGATGTGACTATCCGCGCCTTCAGCCACCTCGAGGACGTGACGATCGGCGCGGG
>CAYRNE010000230.1:0-5238 GCA_964425245.1 uncultured Devosia sp. | reverse complement strand
CGGCCTCGTAGCTGCCTTCCTCGTAGAGCGCGAGGACCTGCTGCCTGGTCATGCCGGCGGCCAGTGCCGCGCCGGCGGCAGGCGCCCCGGCGGGAGCAGCCTTGAGCGGCGACCTGCCCGACTTCGCGGCCTCGACGTCGGCCTTGATCACACGGCCGCGCGGGCCGGTGCCGTTAATCGCGGCGACGTCGATCCCGGCTTGCTTCGCGAGCCGGCGGGCGAGCGGAGACGCAAAGACGCGACCGCCGGAGCCATCGGGTTTCGGCGAGGCACCATTACCTCGCGCCGCGCTCGGACCTCTTGGTTCGGGTTGAGGCGACGCGGCGGCGGCGGGCTCCTTCCCCGGCTTCTCCGGCAGGGGAGAGGCAGGCGCCGCGGCAGCGGGCGGAGCGGTTTCCTGGTCGGACTGGGGCTCGGGGTCCGGCTTGGCGGCCGGCGCGGGCGCGGGGTCCGCCTTCACGTCCTCGGCGCTCTCGCCTTCCTGCAGGATGACCGCGATCACGGCGTTCACCTTGACGCCCTCGGTGCCCTCGGGAACCACGATCTTGCCGATCTTCCCTTCGTCGACGGCTTCGACCTCCATGGTCGCCTTGTCGGTCTCGATCTCCGCGATGACGTCGCCTGCGGCGACGGTGTCGCCCTCCTTCACGTGCCACTTGGCAAGCGTGCCCTCTTCCATCGTCGGAGAGAGCGCCGGCATGGTGATGTTGACGGGCATGACGGCTAGCTCCGGTAAGTGACGGCGTTCACCGCGGCGATGACCTCGTCGGCGCTGGGCAGCGCAAGCTTTTCGAGGTTCGCGGCGTAGGGCATGGGAACGTCCTTGCCGGTCACGCGGGTAACCGGCGCATCCAGATAGTCGAAGGCCTCGGTCATGACGCGAGAGGCGAGCTCGGCGCCGATACCGCCCTGCGGCCAGCCCTCCTCGACCGTCACCAGCCGGCCGGTCTTCTTCACGGACTCGACGACGGTCGCGGAGTCCATCGGGCGGAGGGTCCTCAAATCGATGAGCTCGACGTCGACACCAGCGCCGACCAGCTTCTCGGTCGCCTGCGTGGCATAGCGCATCCCCATCGAGAACGACACGATTGTCACATCCTTGCCCTCGCGCGCGACGCGCGCCTTGCCGATCGGCAGGACGTAGTCGTCGACTTTTGGCACGAGTCCGGTGGAGCCGTAGAGAATCTCGTTCTCGAGAAAGACGACCGGCGTATCGGACCGGATGGCGGCCTTGAGCAATCCCTTGGCATCGGCCGCCGAGAACGGCGCGATGACGTAGAGGCCGGGCACGTGGCTGTACCAGGCGGAGAAGTCCTGGCTGTGCTGCGCCGCCACCCGCGCCGCGGCGCCGTTGGGACCGCGAAAGACGATAGGGGCAGCCACCTGCCCTCCGGACATGTAAAGCTGCTTGGCCGCCGAGTTGATGATCTGGTCGATCGCCTGCATGGCGAAGTTGAAGGTCATGAATTCGACAATGGGGCGCAATCCTGCAAACGCAGCGCCGACGCCGAGGCCGGCAAAGCCGTGTTCGGTGATCGGCGTGTCGACGACGCGCTGTGGGCCGAACTCCTGCAGCAGCCCCTGCGTCACCTTGTAGGCGCCCTGATACTCTGCGACTTCCTCGCCCATGACAAACACGCGCTCGTCGCGGCGCAGCTCTTCGGCCATAGCCTCGTTCAGCGCCTGCCGTACCGTCATTTCGACCATTTCGACGTCGGCAGGAAGGTCCGGGTCGGCCGCGGCCTCGAAGCGCGGCTGCGCCGCGGCGGCCGCCGTTTTGGTCTCCTTCGCCTGCGGCATCGAGATTCCCGCCTCGGCGGCATCGGGACCGGGCTTCTCGGCTTCCTTCGCACCGCTGGCCTTCTCGACCGGAACCGGCTCGCCGGTGAGCGCCGCTTCGCCCTCCGCCAGCACGAGGGCGATGGGCGTGTTCACCTTGACCCCTTCGGTTCCCTCCGGAACCAGCAGCTTCTCCACACGACCGCTATCGACGGATTCCACCTCCATCGTCGCCTTGTCGGTTTCGATTTCGGCGAGCACGTCGCCGGGGTTCACCATGTCGCCTTCCTTAACCAGCCACTTGGAGAGCGTGCCCTCCTCCATGGTCGGCGACAACGCGGGCATCAGGATGTTCGGCATTGGCTTCCTCGGTTCAGGCGGCGGCCGGATTCGGCACGTACTCGGTGGAGGTCCGGCACAATGGCGTCCTGTCGAACGACCACGCGCACTTGTGACTGCCGTCATGGATATCGTGGTGAATGACGCGTGACACCGCGGCCTCTCCTACGGCAATGCCGCTGCTGTGTTTGAAACGCTGATCGACGCAACCACTCCGACCAGCATCGCCAGGACGATGGCGAAAAAGAAGACGGCGAACGCCCAGCCGTAGCGGACGAGATGCGCGTCGACGCCCGGGCCACCAGCCGCCCGAACCTTCTGGAATTGCCAGAACCCCGCGGAGAAGAGGGCCGAGAGCCGCTGGCCGGCCGGAACGAGGCGGAGTGCGGCAATGAGCGAAAAGGCCGCGACGAACCACGCGCCCAGTGCAACAAAACCAATCAGCGTGACGAGCGCCTGCAGCATGGTCAGGCGGCGTAAACGTCCGTCCAGAGCTCCGCCGGATCGGGCTCGGGAGCAGAGGTGGCAAAATCGGCCGCTTCGGTCACGACCGCCCGGATTTCCGTTTCGATCTGCTTGAGGTCGTCCTCGGTGCCGAACTTGCGCTCGATGATGCGGTTCTTGACCTGTTCGATCGGGTCGCGCTCGGCCCGCATGGAGGAGACCTCCTCCTTGCTGCGGTATTTGGCGGGGTCTGACATGGAATGGCCGCGGTAGCGGTAAGTCAGCATCTCGAGGATGTAGGGACCATTGCCGGAACGCGCGTGGTCGATGGCACGCGCCGCCGCCTCGCGCACGAACCGCACGTCCATGCCGTCGACCTGCTCACCGGGGATGTCGAAGGAGCGGCCGCGTTGCGAAAGGTTGGTGGTTGCCGCCGCTCGCTCAAGCGAAGTCCCCATGCCGTAGCGGTTGTTTTCGATGATGTAGACGACCGGCAGCTTCCAGAGCTTGGCCATGTTGAAGCTTTCGTAGACCTGGCCCTGGTTTGCGGCGCCGTCGCCGAAATAGGTGAGGCTGACCGTATCGTCGCCGCGATACCTGGCTGCGAAGGCGAGCCCGGTGCCCAGAGACACCTGCGCACCCACGATACCATTGCCGCCGTAGAAATGGTGCTCGTGGCTGAACATGTGCATTGAGCCGCCCTTGCCCTTGCTGAGGCCGGCGGCCCTGCCAGTCAGCTCGGCCATGACGCCTTTAGGCTCCATCCCGATAACCAGCATGTGGCCGTGGTCGCGGTAGCCGGTAATCGAGGCGTCGTCTTCACGCGCGGCCATGTTGACGCCCGTGACCACCGCTTCCTGACCGATGTAGAGGTGGCAGAAGCCGCCGATGAGACCCATGCCGTACATCTGGCCGGCCTTCTCCTCGAAGCGGCGGATGAGCAGCATGTCGCGGTAGGCGCGGAACTCCTCGTCCTTGGTGAATTCCGGTGCATTGGACTTCTTCTGCGACGACGTGGCCGTCTTGCTTGCCGCCTTGCGTGCCATGTGGTCCGCTCCCGATGTCTCGTGTGCTTGCCGCGGGCGAATTGTCGAAACACCAGACTACCGCAGCGCGAGCGGAATCGCCAATCCAACGTGCGGCTCAGGCTGATAGCCTACTGCACTGAAGAACCAGCAATAATCGACGTTAACTGATCTGAAGCTAATGCGGGTTCTAAACCGGAAACAGGTTTACCGGTTGACTGATCGACCATGACGATCAGATCGTCGGTGTGCGCGAGCGCCAGCAGCGCCCTCGCCCGTTCTGTAACGATGTCCGGGTCGAGCCGTTCCGGGTCGAACAGCGCCGCACGGTGGCGGTAGGCATCGATTTCGGCCTTAAGCGCGGCGGATCTGGCCTCGAGCAGACCGATCTCCACCTTCATCTGCCTTTGGCTTTCGATCCCGTACTGCCCGGAAACGACGCTGTAGCCGAGATAGGCCTGCAGCCCGACGAGGATCGCGGTGAAAAGGATCTGGCGCCAGAACGAGGGACGCTTGAGGCGGGTCGACATCGCGAACTCGGGTAATCGTGCCGGCAGTATTGCCCGAGGCCTGTTAACGTGGCGTTGAGGACGCGGCACGCCCGGGGGTCGCGGACGACGTACACGGAGAATTAGGGCGCGCGCGGCATGATTGCGGGAACGAACGGGTCTGCCGCGCCGTCGAAAAGGTCATGCGGCGGGACCATGGTGAGTTTTCGAGGCCTTCGATGGTCGCGATAGAGCAAGTGAAGGATACCCTCCCCGAGGGCTTCGAGGTCTTGAGGCATGCCGCCGAGGGCGAAGCATTCCAGATGCTCGCGACCCTCGCGCGCGAATGGGCGGACGGCAGCAACCGCTTCGACAGGCCCGGCGAGGCGCTGGTCGCGGCCTGGGACGGCGGCCTCCTCGCCGGCATGGGCGGAATGAACGTCGATCCGTATGTCGAAGGCGCCTTGCGCATGCGCCGCTTCTACGTGCGCAGGGCCTGCCGGCGCAGGGGCATCGCCCGCGCCATGGCGAACGCCCTGCTCGATCGCCCCGAGGTGGCCGGTAGGACCATCACGCTCGACGCGCCGCATGGCGAGGCCGCGCGCTTCTGGGAGGCACTGGGATTTTTGCGGGACGAGCGGGACGGACACACCCACATCCGCGTGGGCAACTACGCCCACGCGTAGCCGTCTCAAGCGGCCTTCACCACGCTGCGTCCGGCATACTGCGCCGCAGCACCCAGCATTTCCTCGATGCGGATCAGCTGGTTGTACTTGGCGAGCCGGTCGGAACGGCTGAGCGAGCCGGTCTTGATCTGCCCGCAATTGCAGGCGACGGCGAGGTCGGCGATCGTTGCATCTTCGGTCTCGCCCGAGCGATGCGACATGACCGAGGTGTACGACGCGCGATGGGCCGTATCGACCGCTTCGAGCGTTTCCGACAGCGTGCCGATCTGATTCACCTTCACGAGGATCGAATTCGCGACGCCCATCTTGATGCCTGAGCGAAGTCGCTCGGTGTTGGTGACGAAGAGATCGTCGCCGACGAGCTGCACCTTTCTGCCAAGGAGCTCGGTGAGCGCCGTCCAGCCGTCCCAGTCGTCTTCGGCCATGCCGTCCTCGATCGAAATGATGGGGAAGCGTGACACGAGGTCTTCGAGGAAT
>CAYRNE010000229.1:0-5253 GCA_964425245.1 uncultured Devosia sp. | reverse complement strand
ATCGGGTTGCGGATGTCGGTTTCCTCGAGCCCGGCCATCGCGACCGCCTCCTGCATGGCGATGTAGTTCCAGGCGGCGCCGCGTCCCATGAACCGCGTGGTGCGGCGGTCGAGCACCTCGAACGGGTCGAGCCTGGGGGCGCCATGCACCTGGCAGCGGAAGCCGAGCTGGGCGTATTCGGGGGCGGCGACGATGCCGGGGCGCGCTTCGCGCAGGCTGTCGACCACCGAGGGGATGTCGTTGCCGATGGACGAAACGATGCCCATGCCGGTGACGACGACGCGTCTCAAATCAACCTACTCCCATAACCGGACGCCGGGATACCGTGCGGCTAGATATCGGTGAAGAGCCCAACGCGCAGATCCTTGGCCTCGTAGATCACCTTGCCGTCGGCCTTCACCCAACCGTCGGCGATGCCAAGGGCGATGCGTTGCCGCATGACCCGCCTCAGATCGATACCGTATTCGACAATTGCAACGTCGTCGGTGACCTGTCCCGACAATTTGATCTCGCCGCCCAGGGCCCTTCCCTTGCCCGGCGAGCCGCCCCAGCACAGGAAAAAGCCGAGCATCTGCCAGAGGGCATCGAGCCCGAGGCAGCCGGGCATCACCGGATCACCATCGAAATGACACTTGAAGAACCAGAGATCCGGGTTCACGTCGAGTTCGGCCCTCACCTGCCCCTTCCTGTGCTCGCCGCCATCCTCGTCGATCCGCGTGATGCGATCGAACATCAGCATGGGCGGCAGAGGCAGCTGCGCCATTCCCGGCCCGAACAGGATACCCTTGCCGGACGCGATCAGGTCGTCATAGCCGTAGGCGTTCTTTCGATCCGGGGGTAACAAATCGGTCCTCCGCAGTCGCTTCGTACGTAGCGACGGCGCTTTCGAGGGTCAATGGCACATCCTGAACGAGTACAACCCCAGTCCCGAAGCGCCGGGCTGCTGCTTGTGCCGCATTTTTGCGAAAGCTATAAGTCGACCTGAAATGACCAGTTTCCGCGAACATGCCTGAACGAAACGCTGTTTCACGGCCCGTTCCGTCACGGCGGCCCTGTCTCACCGCGGTCCTTAGGATGAGCGGCCTCAGGCCGACGCGGCAACGCGTCGCCCTGGCGGAACTGCTCTTCGGCGGTCCCCACCGGCACGTCAGCGCCGAGCAGCTGCATGCCGAGGCGCATGCGGCAGGCGTCAACGTGTCGCTCGCGACCGTCTACAACAGCCTCCATCAGTTCCGGGAGGCGGGTCTGCTGCGAGAAGTGGCGGTAGAGGCAACGCGGTCCTACTTCGACACCGACACCTCGGACCACCACCATTTCTACTTCGAGGACGAGCAGCGGGTGATGGATATCCCGGCTTCCGCCATCAGCATCCAGAACCTGCCTCCTCCTCCGAGGGGGATGACGGTCACCCATGTCGACGTGGTCGTGAGGGTGCGAAAGGCCGACGGCAGGAGTTAGCGACGGCCCCGTCCGCCACGGCAGGAAGCCGCGGCTCTGGTCAGTCGAACGCCTCGCCGTCATAGACGCCCCAGAGCGTCCGTTGCGGCAGGTAGCCCGAATAGGTCGCGGTGCGCCCCTCGTCGGGGTGCGCTGTGGCGCTGACCTCGCACCAGGTGCCGTCGCACTTGGCGACATCGACCCTGAAGCCCGAGCCGAGATAGGCGCGCACGCCCGCGTCCTGGCTGCGGCCCGAGAACAGCGGCACCTTGGCATCCCCGTCCCAGGGCACCGCGATCCCGGCGCGCTTGCCGGAAAGGAGGTTCTGGTGCACCCAGCCCTCCGACCCGTCGACGTCCCGGATCTTCCGCCAGGTGTCGAATTCCGCGACGATCTCTACCGGCGTTCCCGCCTTCACGTAAACCCATGCAATGTCGTAACGCGTACCGGGGCCGACCCGGACGTTGATCGGCGTCGAGCGGGTCGTCGCAAAGCGCGGCAACGGCAGGCCGCTCGGGTTGTCGGCGGCGATGGCGGGCAGACCGGCAAGCGCGGCGAACGCGAGAAGGCCGCCGAGCACGGCGGCGCGGAGAAGCGGAAACACTGAAATCTGGCGCAGAGGGGCGGCCATGGAAGCGGCTCGGAGCAACGTCACTTTGCAGGATGCGGCTTTTTTCCTATCACTAGCCCCAAGACCTTAATGGTCCTTGAAGGGGAGGATGCGTGGGCCAGCCGCGGCCGAGAGTTTTCGTGACGCGACGCCTCCCCGAGGTCGTCGAGGCGCGGATGGCGACGCTCTTCGACGTCCGCCTCAACGAAACAGACGAGCCGATGACGCCCGAGAGGCTCGCGGCCGAACTCGCCCAATGCGACGTCCTCGTCTCCTCGATCACCGACCGGATCGACCGCTCGCTGATCGGCCGCTTCCCGCCCTCCGTGCGCCTGATCGCGCAATTCGGGAACGGCTTCGACAATATCGACGTCGAAGCCGCCTATGCCGCCGGCCTGACGGTGACGAACACGCCGAGCGTATTGACCGAGGACACGGCCGACATGGCGGTGATGCTGATGCTGGCGTTGCCGCGCCGTTTGGTCGAAGGGGCGCAGGTTCTGCCGTCGAAGGGAACATGGCCCGGCTGGTCTCCGACCTGGATGCTCGGCCGGCGGCCGCGCGGCAAGACGCTCGGCATCGTCGGCATGGGACGGATCGGCACGGCGGTCGCGACGCGGGCGCGGACCTTCGGGCTCAACATTCAGTATTTCTCGCGGCACCGCCGCGCGCCGCAGGTCGAGGAGCCGCTCGGAGCATTGTACCGCGGCCGCCTGGACGAAATGCTGGAGGAGGTCGACATCGTCTCGCTCCACACGCCGCTGACGCGCGATACCCTGCATATCCTCGATGCCGCGCAAATCCGGCGGATGAAGCCAGACGCCTTCGTCGTCAACGTGTCGCGCTCCGAGTTGATCGACGAGCCTGCGCTCATCGAGCAGATCGAAAGCGGCAGGCTCGCCGGCGCCGCGCTCGACGTCTTCGCGAGCCCGGGAGGCAAGGTCGATCCGCGACTTCTCGCGCTCGCGCGCGAGAACAAGGTGCTGCTCACCGCCCATATGGCCTCGGCGACACTCGAAGCGCGCATCGAGATGGGCGAGACGGTGATCATCAATATCCGCACGTTTACCGACGGCCACCAGCCGCCACACCGGATCCTGCCCGAACGGCTCGCCGGCAGGACGGCGGCGGGCTGAGGCCGCCAGCGACCCTGCCGGGAGCGCCAGTGCGGCGGCGGGGAAAGCAGTTGACGTCCGGAAGGCCGCACACTATAGAGGCGCCAACTTGGCGGCGCGTGCCGCCGATTTCATTTGCACGTCCGGGATCAGGGGCCAATGCGGCCGCTTCCTGCGACGCCAAGAGGAGCCCGATGGCCAATACCAGTTCGGCAAAAAAGGCCGCCCGCAAGATCGCCCGGCGCACTGCGATCAACAAGTCGCGCCGCTCGCGCATGCGCACCTTCATCCGCAAGGTCGAGGAAGCGATCACGGGAGGCGACCACGGCGCAGCGATGGATGCGCTCAAGGCTGCCGAGCCCGAGATCGCGCGTGCGGCGCAGAAGGGCATCGTCCATGCCAATGCGGCGGCGCGCAAGGTGTCGCGCCTCAACCACCGCGTGAAAGCGCTCCAGGCTTCCTGAGCCGGGCAGCGCAGGCCGTTGACGTTTGAGGGGCCTTCGGGCCCCTTTCGTTTTTTCGTGTTTGCCGTTGATGCAGGCGCGCCACAGTCGCACAGGGATCGCATCTCAGGCTGCCATCGACTCGCCAGCGCACGTCAATGAGGCATGACAGCAAGGGCTTGCCGCATGACGCGCGAAACGTCGCGCGCAGGTCGCGAGAAATGAATTGGCACGGGGAGGCGGTGTTGCTCTGAACCGGCCAAGGGGAAATGTGACAAGCGTGTGACGATTCCGCGTTGAGTCACAGCGTCTTGCATTTTCGCCTCCGCAGGGGCCCCGGAGAACCGTTTTCCACCCACGGCGATGTCAATAGGCTCCGCCCCGAAGGGGGTGCGATTTGGCCTGTTGCCTGTCGATTTGGGCGTGGTCTAGTATGGCCTCGCTCGATGCGAAGACCGGCACAAAACGCGGGTAATAGTTTCGGGCGAGGCGAGGAACTAAGTTCCGGCAAGAGGCGTAAGGCGGCCGGCGGCCGCCGCTGTGGATCTAGTACAAGTCTTTTTGCCGGTTTGAATTGGCTATCGGGGACGACATCTTGCGTTCGCGTAGGTGATGCGTAATCGGGGCTGGTTCTAAACCGGTTCATTTCACTGCCAGGCAGGGGTTTGTTTCGCGAAGACGATCGCGGAGCAAGAGGTTGGCTTTTGTCCGGCGAACGGACGGCAAAGAGAGGGCGCGATCCCTGGAAGGGGGCGCCAGGGGCGAATAACGGGGCTCAACAGGCGATGGCGAGAATGGCGGCGGCAGAACGGGCCGAATGGGTCGACGACAACCGGGAACAGAAGGGAGAGGGGTCGAATGAAGGGGCACTGATCATGGCAAAGGACGGTAAACCACTCGACCCGCAAGACGTGTTCCAGAGGGTTCGCGCCCGCCTCCGCGCCGCTGTCGGCGAGGACGTTTTCAATTCCTGGTTCGCGCGGCTCGAACTCGAGGAAGTCGTCGACGACGAGATCGCGCACCTTTCCGTGCCGACGCGCTTTCTGTGCTCCTGGGTCCAATCAAACTACGCGGAAAAGATCCTCGATGCCTTCCGGGCGGAGGCACCGACGATAAAGCGGCTGCATTTCACGGTGCGCGTGAACGGCCAGGCGCGGCCTCGCATCTCCTCGGGGCCTTCCGCGCCGGCTCACGAGTCGGCGCCCGAGCCGGTGCCGCAGTCGCGCGGCGTGCGGGAACCGCAGCCGGCGCGCAACGATGCGCTTTCGGGCAGCGCGCTCGATCCCAAGATGACGTTCGACGATTTCGTCGTCGGCGCGCCCAACGAGATCGCGCTCGGCGTGGCCAAGCAGGTGGCTCATGCCGCGCTCAACACAGCGGTGACCTTCAACCCGGTCTACATCCATTCGACCGTCGGTCTGGGCAAGTCGCATCTGCTCAATGCCATTGCCTGGGCGGCAGGCGCGGGCGAGCCGTCGCGCAACATCGTCTATCTGACGGCCGATCATTTCATGTACCACTTCATCACGGCGGTGCAGCGGCAGTCGGCGCTCGCCTTCAAGGAGTGGCTGCGCCGGGTCGATCTGCTCCTCATCGACGACATGCAGTTCCTGCAGGGCAAGTCCGCCACCGAATTCGGCCATACGCT
>CAYRNE010000228.1:0-5263 GCA_964425245.1 uncultured Devosia sp. | reverse complement strand
CGGTTCCAGTCCCGCTTCTTTTCGGTCTCGCGCTTGTCGAAGGCCTTCTTGCCCTTGCCCACCCCGATCAGCACCTTGGCCTTGCCGTGCTCGTTGAAATAGAGCTTCAGCGGCACGATCGTGTTGCCGGCACGTTCGACGGCCTGGCTCAGGCGCGCCAGCTCCTTCCTGGAAACGAGCAGTTTGCGGGGGCGGCGCTCGTTGTGATTGAAGCGATTGGCCTGCAGGTATTCCGGAATGTGCGCGTTGATCAGCCATAGTTCGCCGCGCTCGGGCGAGGCGTAGGACTCGGTGATCTGCGCCTTACCGGTGCGCAGCGACTTGACCTCGGTGCCGGTCAGCACGATGCCCGCCTCGAGCGTATCCAATATTTCGTAGTCGAAGCGGGCGCGCCGGTTCTCGGCGACGGTGCCCGTGACCACCATCCCCGGTTTCTTCTGCTTCTCTGCCATGGGCTGCTAGGCGGCCTCCAGAAGCCCCGCATGCTCGAGGGCGAAGTCAATCGCGACCTCGGTCGAGCGGTTCACCGGGACGAGCGGCAGGCGCAGCTCGTTGCGGCAGAGGTTGAGGCGCGAGGCGGCGTACTTGACGCCCTGCGGATTGGGCTCGATGAACAGGTTCTTGTGCAGGTGAACGAGCTTGTCCTGGATGGCTCGTGCCTCGCCGTAATTTCCCTGCTGGCAGGCATTCTGGAACTGGGAACAAAGCCTCGGCGCAACGTTGGAGGTGACGGAGATGCACCCGTTGCCGCCATGGGCATTGAATCCAAGGGCCGTCATGTCCTCGCCGGACAGGAGGATGAAATCGTCGCCGAGCAGCACACGCTGCATTGTCGCCCGCTCCATGTTGGCCGTTGCGTCCTTGACGCCCACCACGTTGTCGTGTGCGTCGCGGAGACGCGAGATGGTATCGACCTGCAGGTCGACCACCGTCCGGCCCGGAACGCTGTAGAGGATGATCGGCAGGCCGGTCGAACGGGCGATGGCCGAGAAGTGCTGGAACAGCCCCTCCTGGTTCGGCTTGTTGTAGTACGGCACAACCGAGAGGATGGCGTCGGCGCCAACGTCTTCGGCGAAACGAGCGAGCGAAATCGCCTCCTCGGTCGAATTCGAGCCGGCGCCGGCGATGACCGGCACGCGCCTTCCCGTGACCTCGACGCAGATTTCGATGATCCGCCGATGCTCCTCGTGGGTGACAGTCGGGCTTTCGCCGGTCGTGCCGACTGGCACGAGGCCGTGCGAACCTTCGCGTATTTGCCAGTCCACGAGCGAAGCGAAGGCTTTCTCGTCCACGGCCCCATCCTTGAACGGGGTGATAAGCGCCGTGATCGAACCTCTGAACATCGCGGATTGTCCTTGAGCGCGATCCCGCCGGCCGGTTCCGCGGGATCTTCAGGGTGTTGTGCCAAACTGCAGCCACACAACCTTCATTGCCGGGCCACAGTCGCGCACCATAGTTTTTCTCGCCGGACGCCACAAGCAAGGACGGGAGGGGCGCTCCGGCCGAGGCGTGAGCAGCGGGAAACCGAATGTTCACGCCAGGGGATTAACATAAGAACGAAAGCTGCCGGCGGGTTGGGGCACCCGCGGGCTCGTCGTGGACGGACCGCCTATGTTTCATGCGTTGCGGGAGCCCAGGGTGCTCCTCGGTGCCATTTGCGGATCAGCACTGCTGATCGGCACGGGCTATGCCATTCCTCATTTCGTGTTCGGCTCGCGGGTCGATGCGACCGTCACCGGCTCGGTGCAGGCGGCGGTGGTGCCGGAAGTGACGACAGCGGCCTTTGTGACGCCGTCCGACGTGCGAATGCCGCCTGTCCCCGAGAACCTGATTTCGCTGACGGTTCCCGAAGTCAAGTTTGCACCGGACGCCACGCCCCCGGTTCCAAAGGCCTCTGCCGGCTTCAAGGCAGCCCTCGAGGTGTTCGAAAAGGGTGACCACGTCCGCGCCTACGAACTTGCCCGCGCGCTCGACGACAGCGCGGAACGCCTGGCAATCCAGTGGCTGGCGATCCACGACGGCAACGGCGACATCGACTACCGGTCGGTGATCCAGTTCGGCGCGGATGCCCCGGACTTCACGACGAGCAGCGTATTCAGGACGCGGCTCGAGCAGGCGCTGCTGCGGGCGGAACTCGCAGGACCCGAGATCATCAGGCACCTGGGCGGAGCGATGCCGAACACCGTGAGCGCGCAGATCGCGCTCGCCAAGGCGTATGCCGGGGACGGCCAGAAAGAGCGCGCCGCACGCATCGCGCGGACGATCTGGGTGGAAAATTTCCTGTCGCGGGACGAGGAGCGCCGCGTCGAAAAGGCACTCGGCGATCTGCTGACCGCCGAGGATCACTGGGACCGGGCCGTGATGCTGATGATGCACGACCGGGCAACGGCGGCCGAACGCCTCATGTCGAAGATGACGCCGGCGCAGAAATCGCTCGCCGTCGCGCGCAACGCAACTTCGCGCAAGCGCAAGGATGCGAAGAAGTTGCTCGACGACGTCGATCCGACGATGCGCGAGCACCCGCTTTACATCTTCTCGCGCGTCCAGAGGGCGCGGCAGTTCGGGCTCTGGGAGGATGCGGTCACCTGGCTGGGCAAGGCCAAGGGCGCGCTGCCCGAGGCTGCGGAGTGGTGGTACGAGCGCCGCATCGTCGTGCGGGCGCTGATGGACCAGGGCAAATACGACCTCGCCTACGACGCGGCCGATGGCTATCGCGACGGCCCCGAGGGGCGGATGGTCGAGGCACATTTCCATGCTGGCTGGATCGCACTCAGCTATCTCGACGACGCTCCGGCTGCGGTGCGGCACTTCGAAGCGATGCGCCGGTACGCGACCCTGCCCGACTCGGTAACGCAGGCGAACTACTGGCTCGGCCGTGCCCGGCTTGCCGCCGGCGACGAGGCGGGAGCGAACGAGGCCCTCGCCGAGGCAGCCGGTTACGGCACCGTCTACTACGGCCTCATGGCGAAGGACGCGCTCGGGGAAGGCGCCCGCGTCCGCGATGTGCGCGAGGATGCGCGCAGCCGGGACGCGTTCGAGGCAAGGGATATCGTGAAGGCCATGCGCCTCTTTGCCGCGAACGGCCAGACCCCGCGCGCACTGACGCTGCTGCGCGGCTTTGCGCCAAAGCTCGAGGACGGCGGGGAGTTATTCCATGCGGCGCGGCTTGCGGACGAGCTCGGCGCCCACGATCTCGCGATCTCGATCGCCGAGACGGCCGAGCGGAAAGGCTTCCCGCTCGATGCGCTGAGTTTCCCCGCCGACCTTGTTCCGACCGAGCAGGTCGCCGAGGTGGAGCAGGCCGCGATCTATGCCGTCGTCCGGCAGGAGAGCCGCTTCCGTACCGACGCGGTTTCCTCGGCCGGCGCGCGCGGGCTGATGCAACTGATGCCGGCGACGGCGCGCGAGACGGCGAAGAAGGTTGGTGTCGATTATTCCAAGGGACGGCTGACGAGCGACCCTGCCTACAATGCCCTGCTCGGCTCGACCTATCTTGCGGACCAGCTGTCGACCTTCGACGGTTCGCTGGTGCTTGCCGCGGCCGCGTACAATGCCGGCCCGGGCAACGCCCGCAAGTGGATCCGGCAGTACGGCGATCCGCGCTCGGACGAGGTCGATCCCGTCGACTGGGTCGAGCGCATTCCCTACCAGGAGACGCGAAAATATGTGCAGCGCGTCGTCGGGAACTATCTCGTTTACAAGGCCCGGTTCGGCGACGAGGGACTGAGGATCAGCGAGGTTCTTCGCCGCATCCCGAGTTAGGGCTTGCAGCCGCACCGGGCTTTGCTAAGCGTCAGTGATGCTCGGTCCTCGTGTCGTTCCGTCCGGCCATCCGGCATTCGCAGCCCTGCCCGTCCGCCATATCGCGGTGGATGATGCCCGCGAGCGTATCGCGGTGCATGTTTCCGGGCGCATGGTCATCGGGCGCACGCCGGTAATCTGCGTTCCCGGTTACCACCGGAACATGTCGGATTTCGCCGATTTCGCCAGCCTCTTCCATCGAGCCATGGGCGAAGAATGGCCGGTGGTGCTGCTCGACCTCAAGGGACGGGGACGCTCCTCCGACCGGCGGAACAAACGCCGCTACGTCACGACGATCGATGCCCGCGACATCGTCCAGGTCTGCGCGACTCTTTGCATTGAGAGCGCGGTCTTTCTTGGCCAGGGCTACGGCGGACAGGTATTGATGGCGCTCGGGCTCGAGCGCCCGACGCTCATCGGGGGCACGGTGCTCATCGATGCAGGTCCGCTGTCGGACCCGCGCGGCCTCGTCCGGCTGCGCAACAACCTGAAGGACCTCGACGGCCTCAGGAGCGCGGCGGGACTGCGTGCAATGTTCCGGCGCATGCTGAGCGCCGACTATCCAGGCGTGCCCGAGGAAATGCTGGACGTCCTTGCGACCCGTACGCACTACCTCGACCGGCACAGCCGCGTGAGGCCCTTGTTCGACCCACATCTCGTCACCATGCTCGAAGCCTTCGAGCACGACGACGTGCTGGTCGCGCAGTGGCCGCTGTTCAACACGCTGAGCAACATGCCACTGATGCTGATGCGGACGCAGATGACGGACCAGGTGCGGCGCGACGTTTTCGAGGAAATGATGCGGCGGCGACGCGATGCCGATGGCTACATCATCGAGGGACAGGCCTCGCCAGCGCTGCTCAACAGCATGGATGACGTCGAGCCCATCGCGGACTTCGTGCGGCAGATCGTCAAGCGCCGGGCGAAGCCAACGCCGGAACGCGTCAGCGCCTGACGGGACGCGCGGGCTGTGCATGCCCGGCCGACAACGTGCGAGCCTGCTCTATCCATTTCTCGCGCCCGATGCGGCCGCGCAGGCCGAGATGCCGGTCGACCCAGACGACCGCCTTTTGGTCCCAGCCGGCAATCTGGTCGAAATGGAAGATGCCGAGCCCGTTGAGCGCACTTTCGAAGTGAGGCGATATGCCCTTGATACGCTTGAGATCATCGGCGTTTCCATCGCGCGGTCCGGGCAATCCGACGGGGCGGCCAAAGCCATGAAGGGGCGCGGAAGAGAGTTCGAAGTCGAGACCGCCGTCCGCGCCCGGCACCGTGCGCTCTTCGACGATATCGTCCGGCGTCCCGGCTTGTGCCTGTTCGAAGCGGAGGCCATCGTCTCGCGGCAAGGCCGAGCTTTGAAGGAAGTTGCCGGGCGACCGCGGGAGGGCGGGCTCGGGAGCCGTGTCGGGCACCGGCGACGCGGCCTCGTTGATGACCTCGCTCCCGGCCGCCACCGCTGCCT
>CAYRNE010000227.1:0-5267 GCA_964425245.1 uncultured Devosia sp. | reverse complement strand
GATCGGCACGAGCGCGACATGCTCTTCGGGCCGACCAATGAGGAGATGATCACCGACATCTTCCGCACCTACATCCGCTCCTACCGCGACCTGCCGCTGAACCTCTACCACATCCAGTGGAAATTCCGGGACGAGGTGCGTCCGCGCTTCGGCACCATGCGCTCCCGGGAGTTCCTCATGAAGGATGCCTACTCCTTCGACATCGACCGCGACGCGGCCGTGCGGGCCTATTACCGCATGTTCGTCGCCTACCTTCGCACCTTCCACCGCATGGGGTTGACCGCCGTCCCGATGAAAGCGGAAACCGGGCCCATCGGCGGCGACCTGAGCCACGAATTCCACGTCCTTGCCGAAACTGGCGAAAGCGGCGTCTATCTGCACAAGGATTTGCTTGGAAAGACCATTCCGCCTATCGACACCGACTTTCGGGGCGACCTGAAGCCAATCTTCGACGACTGGACCTCGCTATATGCGGCGACCGCCGACATGGTCGACGAGGCGGAGTTCGAGCGCTCGGTCCCGGAGGACAAGCGCATCGTCGCACGCGGGATCGAAGTGGGGCAGACGTTCTACTTCGGCACGAAATACTCCGCCCCGATGGGAGCAACGGTCACCGGTCCCGACGGCCGCGACATCGCCGTGGAGATGGGCTCCTATGGTATCGGTCCGACGCGGGTCGTCCCCGCGATCATCGAGGCGAGCCACGACGAGGCCGGCATCATCTGGCCGGTCAGCGTCGCGCCGTTCGAGGCGATCGTCGTGAACCTCAAGGTCGGCGATGCGGAGAGCGACGCTGCCTGCGCCACCGCATACGAACAACTGTCCGCTGCGGGGATCGATGCCCTCTACGACGACCGCGACGCCCCGGCCGGCGCCAAGTTCGCGACCGCCGACCTCATCGGCATCCCCTACCAGCTCATCATCGGTCCGCGCGGTCTCAAAGAGGGGCAGGCCGAGATCAAGCACCGCGCGACCGGCGAACGTGAAACCCTGCCGCTCGGCGATGCAGTAACGCGCCTCACCTCGCTCATCGGGCCGCAAAGGCGGGACAAGGTTTGAGCGCGGCCGCGCCCGAAAGCCTGCCGGCGCCGGGTCCTTTCTCGCGCTTCGAGTTCCTTGTGGCCGGCCGATACCTGCGCGCCCGGCGCAAGGATGCCTTCATCTCGGTCATCGGCTCGCTGACCCTGGTCGGCGTCGCCATCGGCGTCGCGACGCTGATCGTGGTCATGTCGGTGATGAACGGATTTCGCGAGGAACTGCTCAGCAAGATTCTCGGCCTCAACGGCCATTTCACGGCATTTCCCATCGAGCGCAGTTTCACCGACTACGGCCAGTCGGTCGCCGAACTCGAAGCCACCGAGGGCGTCATCGTCGCCGTCCCTTACGTCGAGGGGCAGGCGCTGGCTTCCGGGCTGTCCGGCGAATCGACGGGCGTTTCGGTCCGGGGCGTCGATGCCACGGGAATCGAGAAGCTCAAGCTCCTGCACGAGGGCGTGGCGCTCGGCGGGTGGGACCAGTGGGACGCCGGCAACGGCATCGCCATCGGCACGCGGCTGGCCCAACGGCTCGGCGTCACGATCGGCGATCCGGTGACCCTCATCAAGTTCGAGGGCGCGAACACGCCCTTCGGCGCCGCCCCGACGTTTCCCTCTTACCCCGTCAGCGTCATCTTCGACCTCGGCATGGTCGAGTTCGACAGCTTCTACCTCTACATGCCGCTGGAGAATGCCCAGAGCTACTTCAAGCTCGAGCAGGCGCGGCTGAAACCGGGCGTCGAGCCGCCGGGGGTCATGGCGACGCCGGAGGAGGTCGAAGCCGCATACGAGCGCATCCCGGAGGTCACCGCCATCGACATCTTCGTCGAGGATCCCGACGCGATCCCGCTCATGCGCGAGCGTATCCAGGCCGGACTGTCCCGCCCCCTCATCCTTACCGACTGGCAGCAGCGCAACGAGACCTTCTTCTCGGCCCTGCAGGTCGAGCGGGTGGTGATGTTCGTCATCCTCTCGATGATCATTCTCGTCGCCGCGTTCAACATCATCTCGAGCCTCGTGATGCTGGTGAAGGACAAGGCGGCCGACATCGCGATCCTCAGGACCATGGGCGCAACCCGCGCGTCCATCATGCGGATCTTTTCGATGACCGGCACCGCCATCGGCGTTGCCGGCACGATCATCGGGTTCCTCCTCGGCATCGTCATTGCCATGAATGCCGAGCCGCTCAGGGCCTTCGTATCCGAGCTCATCGGCATCCGCATTTTCCCGCCGGAAGTCTTCTTCCTCTCCTCGCTTCCATCCAAGATCAATCCGGCCGAGGTGACGTCCGTGGTCGTGCTGGCACTCGCCCTGTCGGTGCTCGCGACGCTCTATCCCGCCTGGCGCGCCGCGCAATACGACCCGGTCGAGGCGTTGCGTTATGAGTGAGCCGCACCTCAGGCTCACTGCGGTTCACCGCCATTTCGGCGCCGGAGAAACAATGGTGCGGGTGCTCGAGGCGGCGAGCCTCGAGGTTTCCGGCGGCGAAATGGTGGCCATCGTCGCGCCGTCAGGCGCGGGCAAATCGACGCTGCTTCACCTGTGCGGCTTGCTGGAGCGCCCGCAGGCGGGCGAAATCGAGATCACCGGCACGCCGACGGCCGCGTTGAGCGACCGCGGCCGGACGCTGCTCCGCCGCCACACCGTCGGCTACGTCTATCAGTTCCACCATCTTCTGCCCGAGTTCACGGCGGCCGAGAACGTTGCGATGCCGCAGCTCATCGCCGGCGCCGAGCCCGATGCAGCCGGAGCCCGGGCCGAGGCCCTCCTCGATATGCTCGGCGTGGCGCAGCGCGGCCATCACCGGCCGGCCGAGCTCTCGGGCGGCGAGCAGCAGCGTGTCGCGATCGCCCGCGCGGCCGCCAATCATCCGCGCGTCATCCTCGCAGACGAGCCGACCGGCAATCTCGATCCCGCGACCAGCAGCCTGGTCTTCGAGGCGCTTATGCGGCTGATCCGGGAGGAGGGCGCCGCCGCGCTCATAGCGACCCACAACCACGATCTCGCGAAGCGCGCGGATCGCGTGGTCACCATACGCAACGGGCTGATCGAACCGATCACGCTCTGAGCGCCGTTCCGGGCTATAGTTTCGTCAGCTCGTCATCACGGCATTGACCTCGGCCGTCGTCGGCGCGGCATCGAGATAGCCGAACGTCCCGGCCTCCCGGAGCTCTTCCACCGCCTTCTGGAGCGCCCCGAAGGCCACGCGATAGGTCGAGCCGCCCGTCGAGACTCGCCTGACGCCGGCGGCCGCGAGATCCTTGAGAGGAAACTGTCCCGCGCCGCGGAAGCTCATCACCGCGTTCACCGGCTTGGTCACCGCCCGGCAAACCGTGCGGATCGCATCCAGTGACGGCAGCCCCGGCGCAAACAGAACGTCGGCGCCGGCCTGCTCATAGGCCTGAAGCCGCTTCAACGTATCGTCGAGATCGGCGATGCCGTGAATGAAGTTCTCGCAGCGCGCGACGAACTGGAACGGGAAGGGAAGGGCGCGTGCCGCCTCCGCCGCCGCCGTAACCCGTTCGACAGCCAGTCCGAAATCGTAGATTCTCTCCCCGTCGCGCGACCAATCCTCGATCGATCCGCCTACCAGACCCACCTCCGCCGCCATGCGGATCGTCTCCGCGGCATCCTCGGGCCGGTCGCCGAAGCCGTTCTCGAGGTCAGCGGAAACGGGCAGGTCGACGGCATTCACGATCAGCGATGCATTGGCGAGCGACTCCTCCCGCGTTGCCGCCCCGTCGATCTTGCCAACGCCCCAGGCGAGCCCGGCGCTGGTGGTAGCCACCGCCTTGAACCCCATCCCGGCAAACATCCTCGCGGTTCCGGCGTCGAACGGATTGGGGATCACAAAAAGCTCCGGTCCCTCGTGCAGCGCCTTGAGCGCCTCCGCCTTTTCAGTCTGGTTCATGGCACCCTCCTCGGGGACGTTAAGGGATGATTCACGGTTACAGCGATGTCGGTGGACATGAACAAAAACCGAACATACAAGAACACACACGGAACAAGGAGGCCATCATGCTCGCATTCGTCAAGGACCTGCTCGCGTTCGTCGCCCTCTGCGGCTTCTCCGTTTCCTCGCTCACCTGGATGGATCTGGCCGCGCGCCTCGTGTGACGGCTGTGGATTGACGGGCGGCGCGATTGGCCGCCCCGCAACCACAGCCTAAGACGAACAGATGCCCAGCCCCGGCTTCATCCACCTTCACGTCCACTCGGCCTATTCCCTGCTCGAGGGCGCGCTGCCGCTCGGCAAGCTCCTCGAACTCGCCAAGGCGGACAAGCAGCCCGCGCTCGGCATAGCAGACACCAACAACCTCTTCGGCGCACTCGAATTCTCGGAGAAGGCGGCGGGGAAGGGTATCCAGCCGCTGCTCGGCTGCGAGCTCGCCATCGATTTCGGCGACATCGAGCCGGGAGGCCGCGCGCACGAGCGGACCGATTTCGGCAAGAGTGCCGTCGTCCTCATCGCGCAGACAGAAGAGGGCTTCACCAACCTTTCGCGACTCGTCAGCCGCGCCTACCTCGAGGGCGAGACCGGCAAGGCCCAGGCCCGGCTGGACTGGCTCGATTCCGCCGCACTCGCCGGCATTGTTTGCCTGACCGGCGGGCCCGAGGGCGCCATCGATCCCTGGTTCGCCGCCGGTCTCGATGCGCACGCGACGCGCCGGCTGAACCAGCTCCGCGAGTGCTTCGGTGACCGCTTCTACATCGAACTGCAGCGCCACCGGCGCCGGCAGGAAGCGATCACGGAACCCCAGCTCATCGACTACGCCTATGCCAAAGGGGTGCCGCTGGTCGCAACCAACGAGCCCTTTTTCGCCCAGCCCGACGATTTCGAGGCGCACGACGCGTTGCTTGCCATTGCCGGCGGCACCGTCCTCGCCCAGACAGACCGGCGCAAGCTCACCGCAGAGCACTGGTTCAAACCCCGCGCCGCGATGCTTGAACTCTTCGCCGACCTGCCGGAAGCGACCGAGAACACCATCGAAATCGCTCGCCGCGTAAGCTACCGCCCGCACACCCGCGGGCCGATCCTGCCGCGCTTCGCAGCGCTTCCCGGCCAGTCCGAGGAGGAGGGGATGGCGGCCGAGGCGGAGCGTCTCCGCGCCGAGGCCCATGCCGGCCTCATGCGCCGCTTCGAGAACTTCGGCATGGCCGACGGCTACACCGTCGCCGACTATGAGGAGCGGCTCGGGTTCGAGCTCTCCGTCATCATCAAGATGAAATACCC
>CAYRNE010000226.1:0-5271 GCA_964425245.1 uncultured Devosia sp. | reverse complement strand
CCCGCATTACCGCGGAGTAGGATGCATCAAGGGGCGGCGACGCACTCGCCGCCCCGATCGGTTCGCTCGCGACCCACCCGCGAGACTGAGGGGGCGGGCGAGGAACAGGTGCCGCACTCAAGTCCTCACCCCCCGTCCAGAGGGGGAGGGAGTTCCGGTCCGGACCTGAGGCGGGCGAGCGAGGAGGAGGGGGGACTGCCGCGATGACCGCACCAGCGATGTCTGCCGCCCGTCGGCCGCCGGCGCTGCCTGGTTTCCCGCTCCGTCTCGCCGGAATTCTGCGCTTTGCCGTTCTCGGCATCATCGCGCTGGCGCTGCTCTATGTGGTCTGGCGGCTCTACATCGCCGGCGAACCGATGTTCGGCGCCGTGGTTCTCGCCATCATGGTGGGCATCGTCGTCGTTTTCGGCGCCCGGCGCTTCTATACCGCACGCTTCGTTTTTCCTGCCGTCACGGCCGTGCTTGTCTTCATCGCCGTGCCGGTGATCTACACGAGCTATGTCGGGTTCACGAACTACGGCTCGCGCAACCTGCTCACCTTCGATCGTGTGACAGCGCTCTTTCTCGGCCAGAAGGCGGTGGACAAGGCCACCGAAAGGCCGTTTGCACTTGTCGCCGCGGACGGCGGCTTCCAGCTCTTCCTGCCCGAGGGCGAGGGCGGTCTCATCAGCGGCGTCTTCCCGCTCGACGGCACGCCGGTCAGCCTCACAATGCAACCTCTCGATGCCGCGCCGGCCGAGACGGTGCCCATGCGGGAGGTTGTCGCCCGCCGGGCCGAGCTCGGCGCCGTGACCGCCGTGCTGCCCGACGGCACCGAGATACGGTCCTCGGGCCTCAGGAGCTTCGCCAAGGTCACGCCGGTCTACGATCGCCAGCCGGACGGGACGCTGGCGAGCCGCGTCGACGACACGGTTCTAACCCCGGATCACGATGTCGGATTCTACCGCAATGCGGCGGGCCAGACCGTCGCGCCCGGCTGGCGCGTCCATGTGGGCATCGCCAATTTTCAACGGGTGCTCTTTTCCGAAGGCATCCGCCAGCCGATGGTTCAGATCTTCCTCTGGACCGTGAGCTTTGCGCTCCTGTCGGTGATCCTGACCTTTGCGCTGGGGCTGCTCCTGGCCTCGATCCTGCAGTGGCCTCACCTCAAGGGCAGGGGCATCTACCGCATCCTGCTGATCCTGCCTTACGCCGTGCCGGCCTTTATCTCGATCCTCGTCTTCCGCGGCCTGTTCAACCAGAACTTCGGCGAGATCAACCTGATCCTCAAGGCGCTGTTCGGCATCCAGCCGCAATGGTTCACCGACGGCGCGCTGACCCGGACCATGACGGTCCTCGTCAACATCTGGCTCGGCTATCCCTACATGATGCTGCTCGCCATGGGCTATCTGCAGTCAGTGCCGCAGGATCACTACAAGGCCGCGGCGCTCGAAGGATCGAGCCCTGTCCGGTCCTTCTTCTCCATCACGCTCCCGCAGATCCTGCCGCCCTTCGTGCCGCTGCTCATTTCGAGCTTCGCCTTCAACTTCAACAATATCGTTCTGATCCTGCTGCTGACCCGCGGCCAGCCGGACATCCCCGGCACGCTGATCCCCGCCGGGCAGACCGATATCCTCGGCTCCTTCACCTTCCGCATGAGCTTCGTCGATTCCGGTCAGAGTTTCGGCCTCGCCGGCGCGATCTCGACTCTGATCTTCATTCTCGTCGGCATCATCGCCTACGCCAACTTCTTCGCCCTGCGCCGCGCCGCCGAAGCGCGGGGGAGGGGCTGAGCATGATCGTCGAGAACCCCCGTACGCTGTTCTGGAAGAAGCTCGCCGCGCACGGCTTTCTCATCGCCCTTCTGGCGCTTATCCTGTTCCCGTTCCTTATCGTGCTCTCGATTTCACTGCGGCCCGGCAACTTCTCGACCGGCAGCCTGATCCCCGATCCGATCAGTCTCGAGCACTGGTCGCTGGCCCTCGGCATCCCCTTCACGACGCCTCAGGGCGAGGTGCTGCAGCCGCCGTTTCCCGTGCTCGTCTGGCTCTGGAATTCGGTGAAGATCGGCCTCATCTCGTCGGCCGGCATCCTGATGCTGTCGATGACCGCCGCCTACGCGTTTTCCCGCATGAGGTTCCGCGGCCGCGGTGCCATCCTCGAGGCCCTGCTCATCATCCAGATGTTCCCCGCGGCGCTGACGGTGATCGCGCTTTATGCGATCTTCGATGCACTGGGTAACGTCACGCCGGTCTTCGGCGTCGACAGCCACTGGTCGCTGATCCTGAGCTACCTCAGCGCCATCACGCTCCACATCTGGACCATCAAGGGCTACTTCGACTC
The DNA here is from genome assembly GCA_964425245.1 of uncultured Devosia sp. GTDB lineage: Bacteria > Pseudomonadota > Alphaproteobacteria > Rhizobiales > Devosiaceae > Devosia_A. Next base: position 2,949 of record CAYRNE010000226.1, on the reverse strand, counting down.
TATCGATCCGGCGATGGACAAGGCGGCGCAGATCGACGGGGCGACGCGCGGGCAGACCTTCCGATTCGTGTTCCTGCCGATGTCGGTGCCGATCCTCGCCGTGGTGTTCGTGCTGAGCTTCATCTATCTCATCGCCGAGTACCCGGTTGCCTCGGTGCTGCTACGCGAGACCGACAACATGACCCTCGCCGTCGGCGCGCGGCAATATCTCTATGAGCAGCGCTATCTGTGGGGAGACTTTGCGGCCGCCGCGATCCTCTCGGGACTGCCGATCACCATCGTCTTCATCATCGCGCAGCGCTATCTGGTGAGCGGACTCACCGAGGGCGGCGTCAAGGGATAAGTGATGAGGCTGTTGCTCGTCGGCATTGCCATTCTGCTGAGCGCGAGCGCGTTCGCGCAGGCGCCCTCACGGGCATTGGTCTACACCATCACCGGCAAGGAGCTGCACGAGGCCTGCCGGAGCAACCGGACCGAAGCGCTGGGTTATGTGCTGGGTATCGCCGACGGTGAAGCGAGGCGGGCCTTCGAGACCGGCGAAGGGCGGGTCTGTTTACCCGCCGGCGCGACGCGAGGACAGCTGCTCGAGATTGTCTGCAGCTTCATCGACGATCGGCCCGAGATCCGGGATCGGGCTGCCGGCGCGACGCTGGTCGTCGATGCGCTCTCGGCCGAGTGGCCGTGCTAGGGGGAGCCTGCCCCGTCAGTCGATCGGCACGAGATCGAGCGTCGCGGGATCGTAGTATTCCGTCACCCAGCCGCCCCCGACGATACGGGTGACCTTGAAGCAGCCCAGATGCGTCCGCTCGACGGTGTCGGCATTGATGCCGGCCTGCCGCAACCGCATTTTGTCGAACTGGGCCTGCTCGGCTTCTGTGTAGTCGCCGCCCACCTGCACGCCGAATTCGATGCGAAGGCCTGGCCCGCCGCTCATCAAGCAGTTGGGATAGGCGAGCGCCGGCGTTGCGAGGCAGGCGATCAATCCGGCAAGGGCAATCGGGCGCCACATGCAGCTACTCCTCGGGCTGGCGGCCGCGCTGGCGCACCAGCAGGGCGACCGCGGGAATGGCGAAGGTGAGCATCAACAATCTGGCAACATGATGAGCGGCAATGAATGCCGTGTCGAATCCCAGCGCGATCCCCAGTGCCCCCATTCCTTCGAGCGCTCCCGGCGACAGCCCGAGCCAGATCTGGCCAAAGGGCATGGAGACGAGGCTCGCCGCCGCGAGGGAAACGACAGTGGTGATCGCCGCCGTCAAGGCGGTGGCGGCGATGCCGCCGACGGCGGCGCGCCGGAACTCGGCGAGCGTAATCCCGGAAAAGCGGGAGCCGATCAGCGCCCCGACCATGACGAAGGTCGCGGTCAGGACCGGATCGGGCATGGCGCCTTCGAACAGTCCGGCGAACCGGGCCGTCATCGAGGCGGCCATGGCGCCGAGCGCATAGGCTGCCGGCACGCGAAGTTTCGAGAACATGAAGCCGACGAGCGCGCATACGGCCGCCAGGCCGGCGAGGACGAGGAAGTCGGCGGCCGGCGCTGCCGCCGAAGCGGGTGCGGCGACTTCGCTGACCGGCAGGAACAGCGCCGTGATCGGCACGCAGATCGTGAGCAGCAGGATGCGGATCACCTGGATGATCGTGATCTGCCTCGGGTCGCCGATGCCGGCCGCGGCGATGCCCATGACGAAGCTGAGGTGGCCGGGAAACGAGCTCATATAGGCGGTCCCTCGGTCGACGCCGAAGAGCTTGCGCAGCATGTAGCCCGTGCAGGTGATGATGAGCAGCAGCTCGATCCCGAGCGCGGCAATCGTCACTGGCCATTGCGCCAGAAGGCTGAGGCTGTCGCGCGCGACGCTCGCGCCCATGGAGACGCCGGTCAGGACGAAGGTCACATTCCAGAGCCAGCGGGGCAGCATGACCTTGACGCCCAGCAGGGCCGCCGCAGAGACGGCGATTGCACCACCCATGAGCCAGCCCGCCGGAAAGCCGGCAACGGCGGCCACCGCGCCTCCGGCAATCGAAATTGCGATGGTGAGAAGCGTCCGCGGCAGCACCTCGCGCCAGGGATGCAGACGAGTTTTCGACGCGGGAGCCGCAGTCGGCTCCCCTGCCCGCTGAGGGGAGGTGCCGGTGGTGGGAGTCAATTCCCCGACTCCCTTGCAGCGGCCTGCCTCATCCCGCGCGCGACGCGTTCTCGACGAGCCGCACCCAGTAGCTCACCCCCGCCGGGATAATGTCGTCGTTGAAGTCGTAGGTGTCGGAGTGGAGCTCCGCCGTGTCCCCGTTGCCGAGGAAGATGAAGGCCCCGGGCCGCGCCTGCAGCATGTAGGAGAAGTCCTCGCCGCCCATCGTCGGGTCTGTATTCTCCTCGACGCCGTCCGCGCCCGCGATCTCGCGCGCAACCCTTGCCGCAAACGCCGTCTCCCGCTCCCAATTGCGCGTGACCGGATAGCCACGCTGGTAGCTCACGCTCGCCTTGCCGCCGAAGCTTTCCGCGATGCCCCGCGCCACGCTCTCGATGCGCGCTTCGACGAAGTCGCGCACACCTTCGTCGAGCGAGCGCGCGGTACCGGTCATCTGCACCGTGCGCGGAATGACGTTGAACGCCTCGCCGGCCTTCATCGCGGTGACCGATACGACGGCCGACCGCGCCGGATCGACGCCGCGCGAGACGATGGTCTGCAGCGCCGTGACGACGTGGGCGGATATCAGGATCGGATCGACCGCGTTGTGCGGCATCGCGGCGTGCCCGCCGACGCCCTCGATTTCGATCGTGAACTTGTCGCTCGCCGCCATGATGCTGCCGGCGCGGATGCGGAAGGCGCCGGCCGGCGTGCCCGGCATGTTGTGCATGCCGTAGACCTCGTCGATGCCAAAGCGCTCCATCAAGCCGTCTTCGACCATCGCCTTGCCGCCCGCCCCGCCTTCTTCGGCGGGCTGGAAGATGAC